>CAMYMX010000153.1 GCA_947259605.1 uncultured Polyangiaceae bacterium
CGAGACGAGGTATTTCCAGATCGTCATTGCATGGCTGCTGGCGGGTGCGTTCGTCGTCGAGCTAATCGACGCGACAGCCAGTCGTCAGGGTTTCTCGAGTGAGTCTTCCGCCAAGTTGCGCTTTCGCTCGCTGCGCTTGGTCGGCGTAAGCGTCGTTGCGGTGGGGTTGATTCTATCGCTGACCGTCGCCACCGTCGGCAAGGGCGCAATCTATGCATGGGTCATCAATACATTCGGCTTTCTCGCAATCCCCGTGTTCCTGGTGCTGGTCGTCTGGTGGAAGGATACGATCTTCGAGCGCGCGAAAGGTCACGAGGCGTCTCGCCTGTTGCAGTGGGTCGTGCGGCACGACCACGGGGCACTCAGCTATCCGGCTGCGGCGATCGGCGGCGTCTATCTTCTCATCGAGGGTGTCGCCGGTTTTGTCGTTCGGCGAGTGAGCGACCTCGCGCCGCTTCGGCGGATTTTCCGCTACTTGTTTCGGCGTGGCGTCGAGAAGAACAAGACGGCCACCCCTGCGGAGTACGGAACCGAACCCATCCCCGCCGAGATCTACGAGGCCCTCGCACCCCATCCTCAGGCGCCACCCGAGCTCCTCAGCTCGTACATGTCGGAGAGCGTTCACGCGATGCGCGCGCTCGTGCGGTCCGACCGTCACGCCATCGTTGCGGTGGTTGGAGAACGCGGGCTGGGGAAGACCACCTTTCTCAATCGCGTCACCAATGACCTCGAGCCGGGCAGCCTCTGTGCGGTGCAATGCCAACCAGGGGGCTTCGCCGTGCTTTTGGTCGAGTTTGCGCGTGCCCTCGGGCTCCCGGAGACGGCGACCGAGGAAGAACTCGTCGCGTCCTTGCGAGAGCGCGCTCCCAGTGTGATCCGCGTCGATGACGCGCAAAGGCTCGTTCGGCCGCTCATCGGTGGCTTGCAAGCGATCGACCAACTCATCGAGCTCACGCGCCGCGTCAGCCCACAGACCTCGTGGTTGATCGCGATTGGAATGCCTGCCTGGCAGTACTTGCGGCGGGCCCGGGGAGACCGCGCAGCGTTCGATCAAGTCATCAAGCTGCAACCCTGGGAAGAAAATCAAATCGCGTCGCTGATCGAGCAGCGCACCGCCGCCGCGGGGGTCGTGCCGAGCTTCGAGCGCTTGGTGGTGCCGCGCCAGGTGCGGACGTCCCCCGTTTCCGATGCAGAGCGTACGAAGCGGGACTTCTACCGCATTCTCTGGGATTATTCAGACGGCAATCCGGAGGTCGCCCTCTATTTCTGGAGAGAGTCTCTGTATCGACGGCCCGACGATGAGACGGTCCACGTCCGGCTCTTCTCGGGGCCGTCGGCCGGCCAGCTCGATGATCTGCCCTCCACCTTCTACTTCGTGTTGCGTACGGTCGTTCAGTTGGAGCTGGCGGTGGAGGAAGATGTGGTGACCTGCACGGACCTGAGCTCGGCCGAAGTGGCAGACGCTCTGCGCGCTGCACGCGTCCACGGCTACATCAAAGGTGAAGGGCATCTTTTCGAGATCGACCTTCGTTGGTATCGCGCGATCATCAGTATCCTGCGCAGAAAACATTTGTTGCTGCTCTGAGGTATTCGACATGAAAGTCCACAAACCAATTCTTCTATTCGCCGCGATCCTCGGCCAGTGGCTCGGTCCAGCGCTGGCCGTAGCGCAGGAGTCGAGCGAGGAGGAAGTGCTTTCGCAAGTCAGCCAAGCGATTCGCTGGGGCGGCGTCGTCACTTCGGTTTTCATCATCATCGGTGTCTGGGTCGGCCTTCGTTTTTTCAACAACTTCATCGAAAATGTTGGAGACCAATTCACGGCCCGCCGAATGCTCTTCCAGAAGCTCGGCACGATCGTCCAGTTCTTCGTCTACATCGGAACCATCGGCACCGTCATCGCCCTGAGCGTCCGCTTCGATGCCAAGGTCCTCACCTTGCTCGGTGGCACGGCGGCGGTCGCAGTGGGCTTCGCCGTTCGCGACCTCGTCGCTTCGTTCATCGCAGGCATCATGATCATGATCGACCAACCGTTCCAGGTCGGTGACCGGGTTGCGTTTGGTGGGGAGTACGGAGACATCACCGCAATCGGCCTTCGTTCGGTCCGGCTGCAGACCTTGGACGACAACACGGTGACCATCCCCAACAACAAGTTCCTCACCGACATGACATCATGCGGAAACTACGGCGCCCTCGACATGCAGGTTGTCATGGACTTCTACATTGGGCTCGACCAAGATGTGACCAAAGCGCGTGAGATCGTGACCGAGGCCGGCCTGACCAGCCGCTACGTCCATCTTCCCAAACCGGTCGTCGTTCTGGTGAACCAAGTCATCCAAGACAACTACGTCGCGGTGCGGCTACAGCTCAAGGCCTATGTGCTCGACACGCAATACGAAAAGGCCTTCGAGACCGACGTGAACCTCAGGGTCATGCGTGCGTTTGAGCAGCACGGAATCGCCCCGCCGGCGATCCTCCACCGGACGATCTCCGGAGGCCGCCGCATGGAGCCGGTGCCGGCCTGAGGTTCGATTCACCCGCGTCAGAAGGCGCGGGTTTCGCCTATGCGGAGCAACCAGGCTGCTTCGTCTCCAAGCGCGCCCTTGGACGCCGCTTCCTTGAAGCGTGCGGGCGGTTCATCCAGAGGCTCGTCGGAGAGTTTGAACGTGCCGTAATGCATGGCGACGGCGGCGCGGGCGCGCAGGTCGATCGCCGCTTGAACCGCTTCTTCGGGATTCAGGTGGGAAGCTTTCATCATCTCGGTCGGCTCGTAGGCGCCGATCGGAAGGGCTGCGAGGTCGAAGGGGCCGAGCGCCTCGGCGATGCGGGCAAATCCTTCGAAGTAGCCGGTGTCGCCCGCGAAGAAGAACCTTCGCTCCGCGCTGACCACCGCCCAGGACGACCAGAGGGCTTCGCGATCGTCACCAATGCCACGCTTGCTCCAGTGCTGCGCGGGCAGGCAATAGACGCGTACCCCCTCGTGCTCGGCGTGCTGGCCCCAGTCGAGCTCTTCGACGTTTTCGATTCCGTTCTCGCGCAGGAGGTCGCCGTTCTCGAGGGGAACGTAGAAGCGTGTGCTTCGATCCCTCTCCGAAAGCTCAACCAAGCTTGCAAGGTCGAGGTGGTCATAGTGATTGTGCGAGACCACGACGAAGTCGATCGAAGGCAGATCGTCGATGGCGACACCCGGCTCCACGATTCGTTGCGGCCCCGCGAAGGAGACCGGACTTGCCCGGTCCGACCAGATCGGATCGGTGAGGAACGTGAGGTGATCCATTTGAACGAGGAGCGTGGCGTGTCCGATCCAGGTCACCGAGGGCTCGCTGTGCTTCGCATTCTCGCGCAGCCAGGCGCCATCGTTCGGTACGTGATCGAGCGCACTCGATATCTCGCTAAAGGAGCTCGCAATGCGCCGGAAAAAGAAGGGCAGGGTCACCGAGGCACTTACCTCGGGCAACGGACCGGCAGAGTTCATGAACCGACCGTCCTCCTCGCGAGGGGCCGGGCCGAGGTCATCCTCGAAGGGGGAGGCAGCGGCAGGAGAGACCAGTGCCAGCGCAAGGATTGCGAGGACGCGGCTCAGGGAGTTGCGGGTGTGCGCCATGGCGAGGCATGGATCTGGGGCTGCGATGGTCGAAACGCAAAGGTGTTCGAGAGAAAAGTCGCCACTCGTGCTGTGAACGCCGTATCTTTCCTTTCGAGGCGCCGTTTTTGCGTCCGAGAGATAGACTCGACCCATGAGCTCCCTGCCGTCACCGATTCGACTCACCGGCCCCTGGACGGAGTCCCGCGTCCAAGAATTCCTCTCAGAGACGCGGATCCCCATGCGGCTGGCCGCGAACACGGATTCGGGTTTCCCCATCGTCCTTTCGCTTTGGTTTTTGGCGCAAGACGAAGAAATCCTCGCCGTGGTCCACCGGGATGCGCGAATCGCGAAGCGCTTGAAGGCGGATGCCCGATGCGCCTTCGAGATCGCCCCGGACGAGCCCCCGTACCGCGGGGTGCGAGGGCAAGCCACGGCCAGCCTGGACTCCGACGGAGCCGCTCCGCTGCTCGAGCGTCTCCTCGACCGGTACCTCGGCTCGACCGACTCCAGCCTCGGAGACTTTCTGCTCGCGCGCGCCGAAGAGGAGCTCATCGTCCGCCTGCGACCCATCTGGATTGCTTCCTGGGACTACAGTCGGCGCATGGAGGACGCGCTCGAGCGCTGAAGCCGGCGTCGAAGGAATGAAGGCCTCTGGTCGACACGCGGGTCGGAGAGTACCGTCGTCTCATTCCTTGGCCGGGCGTGACGAGTGAGGAATGAAAAATGGAAAAAGCGATCCAAAACGCACTGAAATGGTTGGACGACCCGGTGCTCTCGAAGCTGGTCGGCGGACTGGTCGCGGTCGTGGTGGTCGTCGGCGCCGTCCAGGTCATCAAGCGAGTCGCGACTCGGTACATCGACGACAAGGCGGTTCGCTACCGGGCCCGTAAGGCGATTGGTTTCATCGGATACCTGCTCGGGGCGCTGGTTTTGCTCGCCATGTTCAGCGATCGGCTAGGCCGGCTGAGCGTGGTCTTTGGAGTCGCGGGCGCGGGGATTGCATTCGCTCTTCAGGAGGTCATCGTCAGCGTCGCTGGATGGGCTGCGGTTTCGTTCGGCAGCTTCTACACGGTCGGTGACCGCATTCAACTCGGCGGCATCAAAGGGGACGTCATCGACATCGGAGTTCTCCGCACGACGTTGGCGGAGGTCGGCCAGTGGGTCGATGGTGACCTCTACAACGGCCGGATGGTGCGCGTCGCGAACAGCTTCATCTTCAAGGACCCGGTCGTGAACTACTCTGGGGATTTTCCTTTTTTGTGGGATGAGATCACGGTGCCCATTCGGTTCGGGAGCGACCTCGACATCGCTCATGCTGCGCTCGTTGAGGCGGCGAACGAGATCTGCGGGAGATACGCCGAGCAGGCCACCACTATCTGGGCCCGTATGCAAAGGCGCTACCCACTCGAAGACGCCAGCACAGCTCCGATGGTCACCTATGTCTTCGATGAAAACTGGGTGAAGTTCACGATTCGATACACGGTTCAGTTTGACCGGCGACGCGCGACAAAGCATCTCCTCAGTGCGCGTGTGCTCAAGGCAATCGACGCGAGCGGCGGCGCGGTATCGGTTGCATCAACGGCAATCGAGGTCTTTCCAAAAGCACCTCTCGACGTCCGGCAGGTCGGAGCCAAAGAGGGATGACACCAGCGCTGGCGCTCCCACGCCGCCTCAGCCGCCGAAATCACTGGTATCTCGCTAGCTTCGTCCCACGCACTGTTCACAGACGCGCGGGGCCCTAAGATGGCGACATGGAAAAGCCAGTCTGTGTGATCATCGGAATCGGCCCGAAGAATGGGCGCGCGTTTGCCCAGCGCTTCGCGCGCGAAGGCTATGCAGTTGCGATGCTTTCGCGCTCAACCGACTATTCGAGCGGCCTTGCAGCCGAGCTCGATGGCAAAGCTTACGCCTGCGACGTGACCGATCCTCGAGCGATCAAGGACGCGTTCGCGCAGGTGCGTGAAGACCTCGGTGACGTCGATGTCCTGCTCTACAACGCGGGTTCGGGGAAGTTCGGAACCTTCGACGACGTGCCGGACGACGAATTCGAGAAGGGCTGGCAAATCAACGTTCGCGGGCTCTTGCAGAGCACCCGTGAAGTAGTCGGCCCCATGCGCGAGACGAAGGACGGCACGATCATCGTGACTGGTGCTACCGCATCGCTCCGTGGAAAACCGTTCACGGCTGCGTTTGCGTCCGCTAAGGCAGCCCAACGAAGCCTTGCACAGTCGTTTGCGCGGCAGTTGGGGCCCGAGGGCATTCACGTGGCCCTCGTCATCGTCGACGGCGGCATCGGGACAGACGATCAAAGTGACGAGGAAGGCACGCACCTTCGGCCGAGCGATATCGCTGAGACGGTCTACCATCTGGCGACCCAGCCAAAATCGGCGTGGTCTTTCGAAGTCGACGTCCGGCCATTCAAGGAGAACTGGTAGGTACACGCTCCTGGCCCGCAAACGATCGACCCGGTTGGGGTTTCAAAGTTGGCTCTTGTCGGTGGAATTCGCGGCCGATTCGAGTATCCGATCCTGAAATACCTGACCACGGGCGGCGGGCTGAGCATTTGGTCGGCCAAGGCTGACGTTCCTGGCGCCAAGCGCAAAATGGCTTTCGACGTCGGCGCCTTCCTCAAGGGCCGCTACCCTTTCAGCATCAAGAAGTACCGCCTCGAAGCGTACGTGCTGTTGCCAGTCGGCTTTTCCCTTTTCACACAACAGGTCGGCACCGACAAAAACGGTGCCGGATACCACATTGGCCTCCTTCCTGGAATGATCATGTGGGTCACCAGCACGGTGGGGGTCATGTTCGAGCTCGGATGGTCCCGGTCTGGCTGGAAATACAAAGCCGGGGGTCTAGAGGCTGGTTCAGCTTTGGATCAGGCAGCGATAAACCTCGGCGTGACGATCGCTCTCTAGGCCGGACTTCACTTAGGTCGGCGAACGCGATACGCGGAAACAAAGGGTGCGAAAGAGAAAACTCGCAGATTCACGGGTGCGAGTCGGTCAGGAACACCCGAAAACGCCCTTGGCAGGTCGCATTTCTCACCAGTGGTGAAGAATCGCGCACGCGATCTGGTCCGCGCCGTCGCGGGCGGTGGCGACGTGTCGGTCGCGCGGATTCGGGACTTCGCACGAGCGGTCATCGAGACGCCGGCATTCCAGGTCGCCCAAGACATCGTGCGGGACGCATCTCCTGAGCTTTCGGTCCGCAAGGGGTCGCAGCTCGCTTCGATGGTGCTCCGCTCGTGGGACGAAAGAAGAGCACGGACTCGGGGTGGACGGTTGAGACCTTGCAGTCAGAGGACTTCGCTTCGCCCACCTCGAGCCGCGCGATTCAGGGGCTGAGTACTTTGCTCGTGCTCAGTACATCAGTTGTTCGGCGCGCCTTCGTCGATCCAGACACTGAGGATGTCTACGAAGGCAGCGTCGTCGGGACCGTTCCGGTGATTGGCAAGGAGCTGCGGTATCAGGGTTGCCTCCGGGGCGTTCGAGTTCCCGGGAACCAGCAGTGGGCCGTTGTCGCCGCCCGCCAGGATGTTGGCGTAGCTGTCGAGGTCCACACCGGCGCGGCCGCCACCGCTGTGGCAGGCCACGCAGTTCCCCAGTCCAGGCTCGAAATAGGGCTGAATATCTGAAGCGAACGAGATGCCCGAGCCGCCGCTATCCGCGGAGCCACCGCTACCCGCGGAGCCACCGCTACCCGCAGAGCCGCCGCTACCCGCGGAGCCACCGCTACCCGCAGAGCCGCCGCTACCCGCGGAGCCGCCGCTACCCGCGGAGCCGCCGCTACCCGCGGAGCCGCCGCTACCCGCGGAGCCGCCGCTACCCGCGGAGCCGCCGCCGCCACCCGAGCCGCCACCATCGTGACCGCAGTCGTCGT
>CAMYMX010000154.1 GCA_947259605.1 uncultured Polyangiaceae bacterium
CGCTTTCTCGAACAGCAATCCACGAAGCATCTTCAGCGCCGTCTCGCGGTTTTGATGCTGCGAGCGCTCCGCCTCGCAGCGCACGGTGAAGCCGCTGGGGACGTGCTTGATCCGAATGGCCGATTCGGTCCGGTTGACATGCTGGCCGCCGGCGCCGCCCGAGCGCATCGTGCTGACCTCGAGGTCTTCGTCGCGAATCTCAATTTCCCCCTCGGTGAGGTCGTCACCAAGGTCTGGGACGACGCTGACGCCGGCAAACGAAGTGTGCCGGCGCTTGTTGGCGTCGAACGGGCTGATGCGGATCAGCCGGTGGACCCCGTTCTCGGCGCGGAGGTAACCGTAGGCGTTGGCGCCGCGAGCGATGAAGCTCGCGTCTTTGATCCCCGCTTCGTCGCCGGGCTGCTTACTGAGAAGCTCGGTCTTGAAGCCGCGCCGCTCGCACCAGCGGAGATACATGCGCAGAAGAATGTCCGCCCAGTCCTGGGCTTCGGTCCCCCCGGCCCCCGGATTGATGGTGACGATCGCGTCGGTGTCGTCGTCCTTGGTCAGCATCCGCTTGAGCTCGAGGGACCGGACCTCGGCCTCGATCGCAGGAAGCTGCTCGGCCACGTCGGCCACGACGCCTTCGTCACCCTCGCTGGCGGCGAGGTCCAAAAGCTCGAGCAGATCATTCGCTTCGCTGTCTACCTGCATGAATTCTCTGAGAGTTTCCTCGGCGGACGCACGCTCGCGCATCAGCTTCTGCGCGCGCTGCTGGTCGTCCCAGAAGCCCTCGGAGGCGCTCAGGTTGCTCAGACGGTCGATTTCGTGGCGCAGGCTATCGAGGTCAAAGGTACCTCCCCAGCGCTTGCATGCGCTGTACGAGGTCTTGCAGTTTTTCTCGGCATTCCCCAGCAGTCATCGCCCTGCGCGCGGACGTACCCTGGTGTCGTCCCGCTGTCAAAAGGGCCCTGAAAGAACCGGGGCGCGAAAAAAAGCGCGACACGGGGCTGCGTCGAACGGCTCGGCTTGCAAGGGTGGCCGGATGGACTGGGGGCCTAGGCCACGCAAGCCGAGCCTCGGAGCTCGCGCCAATCGGAGCGGCGTGCTGTCGTGCCGATTGTCACTCACACGTCGACTCCGCCCCATATCGCGCTTTCTTTCGCGCCCCTCCATACGGAGACATCAACGACAACGTTCCCAACCGGCAGGCGGCAGCGCGAGCCCGAAGGGCGAAGCCCGGCGCGAAGCGCCGGCAAGGCGGAGCGCAGCGACCGCCGCGCCGGAGGATTACAGGTGGGGGTGGGCGGGGCGGTGCAAACAAGCCGTACCAGCAAACCCACTCAAGACCCACCCCCCAAACACCCGCGGCAGCGCAAGCCGCTCGACGCCGCCGCGTCCGCCGAACCCCCGCATCACGTTCCCAAGCGCCCCTCCATACGGAGATGTCGGTCCCAATCGCGAGCACGCCCGTCGCGAGCCGTTCTCCGATTCTACATTTCGCATCCTCGTGCTGGCACGATTTGGCTTGTGTTCGTAGGGGGTTTCCGGTTCACTTGCCGGTCATGTGCCGTTGGAGGGGTTTCCCCTTTGCCATGTTTGCCGTCGCGCTCGTTGCGATGACGGGCTGTGATACCGAGAAGCTTGCGGCGGATTCGACTGCGGCGCTTTTTGGGCGAGCGGCTCCTGGCATCGAGCAGCACTGGGATTACGACCTCGTCGGGAAGTCGTTTCCGGCGAGCATCATTCAGCTCGAAGGCCTGCTGCGGGTCGTCCCCGACAACGAGATCATCGGCTTGTCGTTGGTCGGCGCCTACATCGGATACGGCACCGGTTGGATCGAGGACCGCGTCGAGGTCGCGGATATCGAGGACGACTGGGAAGAGGCCGAGTACCTCCGCCGCCGGGCGCTGGTGATGTACACGCGAGCCTGGGACCTCTCCCAGCACTTCCTGCGCCTTCGGGACCCCGGGTTCGATGACGCGCTCAAGGGCGGGGTCGACAGCCTCGAAGCCTGGCTCGACGCGGTGTTCGTCGAAAAGCAGGACGCGGCGATCCTTCTGTGGGCAGGGGCGTCGCTCGGGGCGCGAATCAACATGGGCATGGAAGACATGGACACGGTGGCGGACCTTCCGCTCGCCAAGGTGATTCTCGGCCACTCGGTCGAGCTCGACCCGGACTTCATGTTCATGATCGGCAAGATGACCATGGGCGTGCTTGCGGCCTCGGAGTTCCCACCTGACATGGACCGGGCGAAGCTGATTCTGGACGAGGTGCTCGAGAAGACGGAGCGCCGAAACCTCATGGTTCAGATGAACATGGCCCGTCACTACGCCGTGAACATCGGTGACCACAAGCTCTTCAGGGAGCTTTTGCAAGAGGTGGTCGATGCGGGCGACGTGCTCCCCGAAGCACGGCTGTCGAACGCGATCGCGCGGCGCCGGGCGGAGCGTTACCTCGGTCAGATCGAGTATTTCTTCAGCGACCTCAGCGAGTGAGCCACCGCGGCAGGCAGCCATGCTCATCGTCTTGAACACGCTCGTATCGGCGCTCGTCATTGGCGTCGCGGCGTGGCTCTCTCGACGACATCCTTCGAGCGCCGGGTTTCTCATCGCGCTGCCGTTGGCGACGATGCTCGTCTTGCCACTGGCCTATCTGCAGCACCGCGACCCGGGCAGCGCGTTCCAGATGGCGCGCAGCATCCTGGTGGCGCTCCCCATCACGGTGCTGTTTTTCGCCCCGTTTCTGATGCGGGACCGCTTCTCGTTTTGGGGCGCCTACGCCCTGGGATGCGCGCTCTTGCCGATCGGCTATCTCTTGCACCGCGCGATCATGAGGGCGCTGAGCTGATCAGAGCGCCGCGCCGCCGTGGACGTCGATCGTCTCGCCGGTGAAGTAGTCGCAATCGAAGATGAACTTCACCGCGCGCCAGATGTCCTCAGGCTGGCCCATTCGCCCGAGCGGCACCGATGCCTTGATCATGTCGAGGGCCTTTTGGTTCATGTTTGCGGTCATCGAAGTTTCGGTGGCGCCTGGTGCGACGGCGGCAACGCGGATGCCGTACGGCGCGAACTCTTTCATCCAGGTGCGTGTGTTCGCAGCGAGGGCGGCCTTGGCCGCGACGTAGTTGCTCTGGCCGCGGTTGCCGTGACGCGCGATCGATGAAATGTTCACGATGACGCCGGGCTCGTCACGCTCGATCATGTGGGCGACGACCTCTTGCACCATCAGCGCGGCGCCCGTGAGGTTGATCGCGATGACCAGGTCCCAGTCCTGTCGGGACATGCGCCGGATCTCGCCAGTCTTGCGGCTCTTGCCGACCCAAAGGCCGTCGCGGATGATGCCTGCGTTGTTGATGAGGGCGTTGAGACCGCCCATTTGTTTCGCAGCCCAGGGAACGAAGCTCGCGATTTCGTCCTGGTCGGCGACGTTGAGCCTTCGCCGGTGAATGCCTTCGGGGAGGGCGGCCAGCCCTTCCTCGTTGACGTCGCCGACGACGACCTGGGCGCCTGCGGCGAGAAGTTGTTTGGCGAAGTGCTCTCCCAGCCCGGAGGCGCCGCCGGTGACGATGACTTTGAGTTTATCGAGCTCCATAGAGGCGCTTCCTACTCGCTGAGGTGGCTCGGGTGCAAGCCGGTCGCGCCTAGAAGGTGCCGCCAAACGAAAGGCCGGCTCCCCGTCTGGAGATCGAAGGCGCGACCCCCCAGCTGAACTCGTGCCCCGGCATCGGCTTCTTCCGCGTGTTGTATTCTTCCCAGGCCTTTTCGCTGGGGGCCTCGCGGAACGAAACGCCGAAGGTGGCGAAGCCTACCGCGAAGAAAATCGCGCCGATGACGTAGCCGGACGCGCGGTCCGCGCTGCCCATGCTGTCGGGAATCGGCGTGAACGCGACGACCAGGACCCCGGCCAACGCATGGGTGAGCGCGGCCCAGCGTACCAAGAGGCGCTCGCTCTGGCGGGCTTCTTGGGAGGCCTGCAGCTCGCCCTCGAAGTGTGCGAGCTCGACGTCGGTGATGCCGTCTTCGCGCGCCTTCTCCCAACGCTTTTGCCGGCGTGTCTCATGGGCGATGCGGGTCGCAGCGAACACGCCCGCGGTCAGATCGGCCATGCCGAGCGTCATGAACATGACCCCGAGGCCGCGCGAGTATTGACTCCCCGGTGGGTCTTCGATGAGGCGCCAGGCCGACAGACCGAGCAGAATCGAGCCGCCGGCAATCCCGGCAGCGGCCACGAACTTCTGCGTGGTGATCATTTCTTTTGCCGAGCTCGTGAGCAGCTCGTCCAGGATCTCCGCGTTGTATGCCAGGGCGTCGCGGTCAAAGAGGTCGGGCTCTTGCGTGATCACGGCGGCGTCCGCCTCGACGTTCGCGTTGCTGTCCTGGTCTTCGTCTTGCGCGGCTGCCGTCGCGGGCAACAGCGGGAGAGAAAGCAACGCGAGAACTGGAATCAAGGTCGGGATGGGTCGCATGGGGGTCGGCCCTGGATAGCAGCGAGGGTCTGGCGCCGCCAACTTAGCGCTTGCTGCGCTTCTCGAGGAACTTCTCGTGGGCCTTGCTGAGGGACTCATAGAAGCGCTGCGGAGATGTGCGCTTCAGGCGCCAAGCGACGCGCCCGTCTCGCATCGGCTGCACGTAGAGCTTACCGTCCCGCACGGCATCGATCGCTGCTTTCGCAACGTCCGCGGCCTGGACTTTGGAGCGCTCCATCCAGCGAATGACCTGTGCGTCCTCTTTTTCGCTGGTGGCGCCGCGCCCCGATTCGATGATGTTCGTTCGGAAAAACGTAGGACAGACCGCCGTGACTCGGATGCCCTGAGATCTGTATTCGGCGAATAGGGTCTCGCTCAGCGAAACCACGCCTGCCTTGGTGACGTTGTAGGCCGACATCGCCGGTGGCGCGATTAGGCCCGCGGCGGATGCGACGTTGACGATGTACCCGCGCCCCTGAGGCCGCATCTTTTGAATCGCCGCCTGGCAGCCGTACACCACGCCCCAAAGATTGATGTCTACGGCCCAGCGCCAGTCCTCGATCGAGATCTCTTCGAAGGGGCCGCCCACGGCGACGCCGGCGTTGTTCGCGATGAAATCGACGCCTCCGAGCCGCTTGTCCGTTTCTTCGACCAGCGCGAAGACCGCGTCGCGGTCGGTCACATCGCAAGGAATGACCTCGGCCTGAGCGCCCATCGCGCGAGCCTGCTCGGCGGTCTGCTCGGCGGACACTGGATTGATGTCCGATACAATCAAGGAGGCGCCACGCCCGGCGAGGTCGAGAGCCAGGGCGCGGCCGAGACCGCTTCCGGCGCCGGTGACGACCGCCCGGAGCGGTTTGGGGAAAGACATGCACGGAGGGAAGCCCCGAACCGGCTGTCGGTCAAGGCGCTTGCAAGAGGACCCGCCGATGGTGGAAGGTCGCAGCCGATGAACGACAGTCGAAAACGGAGTTTCTGGGGCTGGGGGTGGGAGCACAAGTTCCCCGATACCGCCGCCCGAAAGGCAATGGGCGAGCACGCGCAGCTGATGTTGGGCTTTGCGCCGCAGCGTTGCGATGAGCCTCCATCACTCGACGCCATCGCGCTGGGAGCGCCGCGTATCGGCGTGCCGTCCGGGCTCGATGGCGTACTGAGCGACGATCACGAAGCTCGGGTCAGGCACACCTACGGCCGGTCCTTCCGCGACATTCTTCGTGGTTTTCGAGGCGACTTCGAGTCCGCGCCCGATCTCGTTGCGACCCCACGGACCGAAGAAGACATCCGCACCCTGCTCGACTGGGCGTGCGATGCGAGGGTCGCGGTGATTCCTTTCGGTGGAGGGACCAGCGTCGTCGGCGGCGTCGAAGGCGACGTCGACGATCGCTACCGGGGCGTGGTGAGCCTCGACCTCGGACGCCTCGATCGCGTTCTTGACGTCGAGAAGAGCTCGATGTCTGCTCGCATCGAGGCGGGTGCGACCGGGCCGGCGTTGGAATCGCAGCTTGCAGAGCACGGCCTGACCCTCCGCCACTTCCCGCAGTCCTTCGAGTTTTCGACGCTCGGTGGTTGGCTTGCCACGCGGGCCGGCGGCCACTTCGCCACCGTGTACACGCACATTGACGACCTCGTACAGTCGATGCGCGCCGTCACGCCCGGCGGTCTTTGGGAATCACGCCGTCTGCCCGGTTCAGGCGCAGGTCCGAGCCCGGACCGGCTCATGCTCGGCTCCGAGGGGATTTTCGGCGTCATCACCGAGGCGTGGATGCGGGTGCGGCCTCGCCCGGAGTTTCGAGGAACTGCGACGGTACACTTCAGCGACTACGGTCGCGCGGTGGAGGCGGTGAGGGTGCTCTCGCAGTCGGGGCTCTATCCGAGCAATTGCCGGCTGCTCGACAAGCGAGAGGCAGCGCTCAACGCCGTCACCTTGGATGGGACGCACGTTCTGATCGTGGCCTTCGAATCGGCCGATCATCCGATTCACGCCTGGATGGACCGGGCGCTCGAGCTCGTCGCCGACCACGGCGGCACCTGTCCGAAGGGGCCTGCCTATCGGGATGGAGGCACGCCGAGCGGCGGCAGCGGCAGCGGCGGCGCCGGCGTATGGCGGGACGCATTCATCGACGCACCGTACTTGCTGAACACCATGGCGAGCATGGGCGTCATCGCCGACACATTCGAGACCGCATGCACCTGGGACAACTTCGAGCGGCTCCACAGCGGGGTCGTCCGTGAGGTGCGCCGGGCAATGAAAGACGCCTGCGGGCAGGGCTTCATCAGCTGCCGATTCACCCATGTCTATCCGGACGGTCCGGCGCCGTACTTCACGTTCATCGCACCCGGGCGCTACGGCGCCGAGGCCGAGCAGTGGATGGCGATCAAGCGGGCAGCATCGGACGCCGTGATCGCCCACGGCGGGACGATCACGCATCACCATGCGGTCGGCCGGGTGCATCGGCCCTGGTACGAGAAGCAGCGCCCGTCGCAGCTCGGCGAGGTGCTGCGCGCCGTCAAAGGCGTGCTCGACCCCTCTGCGGTGATGAACCCGGGCGTGCTGGTCCAGGTCTGAAGCCGCGGCCTAGCGTTCGTTTTCCGCGCGTGGCGCTTCGTCTTTTCGCACCCGGAAGATCACGCCGATGTCGTCCCCGCCAAGCTTCCACTTGCTCGAGTCGCGACCGCGATTGGGTCCGAATGAGTAGATGAAGACCTTGTCCCGCCTGTCGTTGCAGCTGGTGCGCACCCAATACGCGGTGCTCCAGGGGTCGATGAAGAACTCAGCGCGCTCTTCGGGCAAACCACTTCCCGTGAGCGAAGCAAAGCGACCTGTGGTGAGCCTGGAGCCTTTGGAGCGCTTGGCCATCGCGTTTAGGCGCTCGTGTCTGCCGCACAGGTCTCTCTCCTCGTCAATCAGCCTGCGAAGATCATGTTCGAGTCTTTGGATCTCGGCGCGGGCGACCTCCACGACCACCGGGTCGGCGGCGAGCTGACCCC
>CAMYMX010000155.1 GCA_947259605.1 uncultured Polyangiaceae bacterium
CCCCTGCTCGCGAGCAATGCCACCGCGATGCCTAGGATGAGCCAACAGCGTCTCGACACGCCGAGGTGGTAGCACGTCCACGTGCCGTAGAGAACGATCCGCGCCTTGCGGTGGGGAAAGGGCAACACCGAAACTTTGCCGAACCACCCCGAGACCCCTTACGAGGCTCGGGTAGCGCGTATGTGGTCCCAGATTCTCCTCGGCAACTTTCTGGTTTTGGTGACGACCGTCGTTCACGGGGTGGCCACCGGCGCTGCGCTCGTCGTGGGCCTGTTTCTCGTGACGGTTCTCGACGCGGTCATGTGGGCCCACGTGTACCTCAGGGTGGGCGCGATCGAGCAACTCGAAACCGCGCTTTATTTCTCGATGGTGACCTTCACGACGCTGGGCTACGGGGACGTCACGTTACCAGACGATTGGCGCGAAATAGCCAGCTATGGGGCGAACTCCAGCACTTGTTGGAACGTAGGTCGATTGGTTGACCGGAAGGTATCAGAGATCACCCCCGGGATGAATCCAGACCTGGCTCCTTCTTTGCGCCAAGTACTTGGGTCGTCGCCCCGCTCGGCGGCGAGCTCCTGGCTGACCTCGTCGACGACCTGCCACAGCGAGGCCCTGCACGCGTCGAGGACGCCGTTGCCGCAGTAACTGAGGGCGAATTCCCCTTCGACCTCCTTCCCGAGGAGGGTGCGAAGGTCTTTGTCGACCAGACTGCTACCGTCGTTGCCGCCAAGGTTCCGGATATTGTCGAGGGCCTGCGTGAGGTCTCCGAATACCGGGCGCATCGCCGCTTCCACCAGGGGCTCCCAGAGCGCATCCATGATGGTCGGGCCGGCATCGTCGTTAAATCCGTCGTCGTCAGAGTCGAGGCGGGGAGCGTCGTCGGCCACCCAGGCGTCGAGCAGGTCGACAACTTCGCCCGCGAGCGCGTTGGGTGCATCGCCACCGCGCAGTACCTCACTCACCACCGCCCACGCGGGGGAGCGCACGTCCTCGGTGGCGGAACGGTTCATCACGCCGACCACTCCGGCCAAGTCGACCTGATCGGGAAATTGGTCGAACAACTCGACCCGGTGAACCGAGCCATAGGGAGTGCCGTCGCCGTGCATGAAACCCGGTGCCGACTGGTTGTTCCAGTTGAGCAGACGCCCCGAAGGACCCTCTGCGGCATGGGGGTGTTCGGCCTGTTCCAGGAAACCTTGCCATTCGTATTCGCCGGTACCTGATGTGGGCAGCCGGCGGTCCAGGCCAGGGGCTCGCACCGGAAGACGCCCCGAGGAAAAGTAGGCCACGTTGCTGCGGGACATGTAGCCCCAGTTGAATGTGAAGCCAAACTTGTTGGCAGCTTCCCAGAATTTATCCGGGGTGGTTGCGTCACCCTCGGTCATGTCCTTGAGACCCGCCAGGTTCAAACCGTCGCGCCCAAATGTCGAACGCTTACGAGTGAGCGCGATGGGCCGGCCATTGGAGGTTGCCGTCCCGATCATCGGTCCATGGACCGACACAGGGTAGCTGATCGGAACGTCGTTGAGCGTTCCCGCGTCGAATATCTCGAACGGACGGCACTCGCCATCGAACATGTAGTGGGTTGACTCACGGGTGGCCGGAGACTCGTCGGGGTTGCACAAGACCTCGGCGAAGACGTCGCGCACGTCATGGTTGGCCGAGGTAAGGCTCCAAGCATAATCTTGGGTCCGTCCAATGAGAATGTACATCGCCAGCCCTGGCACTGCCGCGCCCTGCGCCTCGATGCCCGGCCCGCTGAGGTGGATCTGCATGACAATCTCGGGGTAGTAGTAGCCGAGTTGTGGGCCCATCACGGCGAGATTGGTGTCGTTGACCGACTGTGGGGAATTCACGATGAGGAAGTTCGACGCCTGCCGGTCGGGCGGCGGACCGGCCGCGGGGATAAACACCGCGTGCTCGTTGCCCGCCTTTGCCGCTGCAACCCCTGGCTGACGAGGGTCGAGTGATATGACGGAGCCTTCGTCGATGACGACTGCACCCGTGACCTCACCGCCGGTCAGGGGGCCATATTCAAAGCGGGTGTCGATCGTCGTCGGCGCTTCCGGGTCTTCGAACAACATGGCGTCATCCCACGCGAGTGGTCCCTGCTCCTCGCCGAGCCCTTGGATCAATGTCGCCAGGAACTCCGCATTGGATGCTTCGCTGCCGCCACCGGCACCGAAGATCGACCCGATGAAGGCCGTCACGGCGATCACATCGTTGACTGTGTACGGGGCCGGGTTGCCGCCATTGGCTTCCTGGTAGGCGTTCAGACCGTCGGCATAGGCTTGCGCGTCAGCGATGATCTCTCGGCCTTCGTCGCCGTAGACCTCGATCAAGAGGTCGACCTGGTCGGTCACGAGCTGCTCGGCCTCGGCGCTGGGCACGAACGACTCCCCGCCGATCAAGAGCGAGAACGCGTCGATACCCGGAATGTCAACCACTGCGGCCCGGGCAGGACCCCTCCCCAGGAGCAGCAGCAGAGCCCGGTCGCGGGCGGTGACCCAGCCGGCGCCGAAGGCCAGGTCTTCGCGGGTTTCACCGGTGATGTGGGCGACGCCGAACTCGTCGTAGAGAATCGTCGTTCCCTGTCGCCCCGTGGGTTCCTCGATGGTTTCGCCGACCGGTTGGAAGTTCTCCGGAATAAAGAACTGCTCGATATCTGCGTCCGTGACGTTGCCGCGCAACGGCGTCAATCCGTCATAGAGCGGCAGCTGATCGAGCGAGTTGCTTGTCGTTGGCAGACCGCCGAAGTTGCCCGGCGGCAGAATGTAATAGGCGCGGTCCTCGGCCGGTGCGGTTAACTCATCTGAGCTTTCCGTGCATCCCGCCATTAGGAGGGAGAGCACAAGCCAAAGAATCAGCAACCCATTGACCGCCACTGTGCGGTGATGAAGAAAGTTTGTAGACACGGCAGCCTCCTCCGAGCGAATAAGAATGATAACCCGGCCAATTCCGGCCACGGTACACCGCGTTACGAGGCCAGGCAAGACGCTGGGGCACCTTTAGAATGCCCGGCTTCGGCCGGGCGTTTTGTGTGACAATCTTGCCTTCTGCTCAACCTGAGTCAGATCTTCTTTTTGAATGAACGCGCGCGGTTTCGCACAGATTGGCGCTGTCGCGTATGGGGCGGCCCTGGCGCTTGCGCTGGTCACGGTGCTCCTTCGGTCGCCGCAGCCGGTGACGCCAGCGTTGGAGACCAACCCCGGCTGTTCGCCAGGGGATTTCGCGCACTACTGCCGCGGCGTTCGCGCACGGGTGTCGAGCTATGATGTGTTCGGGAATCATCACCCGCTTTTCGCGATCGACGGCCGGCGCTCGCCTGAGCTCCGGGAGAAATGGGTGCCGGGACGTAGGGATTCAGCGCCTTGGATCGAGCTCTGGTTTCCGATGCGCACCGATTTCTCCGTCGTTCGGCTCACGATGGCCGGCCACTCCGAGACACCGAATCGCACGATGGTTTCGTACCGGTTGAGCTGTAGCGCCGGGGGCGAGCTGCGGGCCGAGCTCGACGTGCGGGACAACCGAGCCGCGACTCCGACGCACGCCATCGAATGCAGCGGGGTCGATACGCTACGTATCGAGTTCGAGGTGGAGCCGGGCACCCGGCGGGATCTGGTGCGCCTCGTCGAGATCGAGGCAGTGCCGTGAACGCTCGCAGCACGCGTTGGCTATCGAGCATCGTGGCGCTGGGGGTAGTCGTGCGCATCGCATGCTGGTGGTTCAAGGGCGGCTTTCACTATCCGGACGAGATTTTCCAGCAACTCGAGCCAGCACACTATCTGCGGACAGGAGTCGCTTGGCTGCCCTGGGAGTTCGTCCGAGGCGTGCGGTCCTGGATTCTTCCGGGTTTCTACGCGGCGCTGCTCGAGCTCCTGAGCTGGTTCGGGATCACGGGTCTCCCAGCGCTGCGCTTCGTCACATTGCACAACGCGCTTTGGAGCGTCCTGATGGTGCCCGCTGGCTATCGAGTTGGTGCCGCCCTTTGTGCCCGGAGCGATTCTGAGGCCGAGCGTGCGGGCCTGGCGGTCGCGCTCTTCACGGCGTTGCTGCCGACCCTGGTGTACTACACGCCGCACACCCTGATCGGCACCCCAGCCATGATCGCGATGAGCTGGGGCTACGTGTTCTGGCTCGAATCGCGCGGGGCAGAGCGCTTCAATTCCAATTTGCTCCTGCGCTGCGGGCTGTTCTTCGGGATCGCGGGCGCGCTTCGCTTCACCGCAGGTTTTCACATGCTGGTGCCGGTCCTGGACCTGCTGTGGCGCCACCGCGCGCGCGCGCTCAGGCCGCTACTCATGGGCGCCGCGCTGCCCGTTCTCGCCGTCGGAATCGTCGATCTCTTCACCTGGGGCTGGCCCTTCCATTCAACCGTGGGGTATCTGCGTCACCATCTCTTCGAAGGGGCCGCGGATCGGACCAGCGCTTGGGGATTCTACTTCGCCGAAAGCCTCTGGGGCCGATTCGGACCGCTCGCCGCCCTCAGTTGCTTCGTTCTACTGGCTGGGCTCCGCCAAACGTGGATCGTGGCTTTGGCGATCATCGTGCCTACGTTTCTGCTCTCGTTCGTTCCGCTGAAACAGGATCGCTTTCTGATGAACAATTGGCCGCTGCTGGCTGCAGCGCTCGGCATCGGATGGGTCGTCCTCGTTCGCTGGGTAAAGGCGCGCGCCCCGGCGCTCGCCATGGCCGTTGGGGTCACGATCATGATCTTGGTCATCGTGTCGAATCTCGAGGGAACGTCGGAGCTCCCTTGGACCCTGCGGCGCGGAATGTTTCGCGCGCAATCGTTCGTCGGCGGCCAGGACGACGCGACCGGTTTGCTGTTTGAAGACCGTCAGCACATGAACGGCGGCTACCTCGTGTTCGATAGGAACGCACCCCAGGTGCAGTACGAGCAAGGCCAGGCCACCAACCCGCTGTTTAACTATGCGGCGCTCGAGGATGGGGGCGCGGACGCGACGGGCCTCTTACGCATGGGCTGGGCCGAGGTCGCGCGCTTCGACGAAATCGTGGTGCTGAGGCGCGAGCCAGCGATCTTCCAACCCTGACCTCAAGCCATGCACGAAACGTGTATTGGAAAGAGCTCGAGCCTCGTCCCCACCCTTGGTGACCGGATCATCGTCGGTGAACGCGCCCCCGTCCTCGCGCGCAGCGGGCTTGTCCGAGCGACCGAACCCGATGAGGTCCGGAGCGACGACACGGAGCCCGGCGTCCACCAGGATTGGGACCATGCGGCGATAGAGAAAGCTCCAAGTCGGTTGGCCGTGCATGCACAGGACGATCGGACCGTCGGCTGGGCCTTCGTCGATGTGGTGGATGCGAAGCGTCCCACCGTCCCCATCAGGCACCTGCTAAGATCCATCACTTTCCTGCCATTGACCGGGCCAACGCCTCTGTGCGGACTCTATGGTAGCGTCGAGCACCAAAGGAGGTGAGCCTGATGAGTGAGGTCGCTCTAATCCGCGGGCGCGCCTACGTCGCCGGCGAGTGGGTCGAGACAGGGACGCATCTGGACGTGTTGGATCCTGCGACCGGAGAGCGCGTGGGCCGCGTGCCTCGCTGTGGCGCCGAAGAAGCGCGCGCCGCGGTCGACGCCGCGTCCGGGGTTTTCGAGCACTGGCGCAGCCTCTCGGCGCTCGACAGGGCGGCGCCTATGCACCGCATGGCCCGCACCATGGAGCGCCGTGAAGAGGAGCTGGCGACGTTGCTCACGCGCGAACAAGGCAAACCCCTTGCCGAGGCGCGCACCGAGATCCGCTACGCCGCGTCCTTTTTGACCTGGTTCGCGGAGGAAGCGCGGCGCATGTATGGGGAGACCATCCCTGCGCCTTCGGCCGACAGGCGGGTCTTCGTCCTCCGGCAGGCTGTGGGCGTCGGGGTCGCGATCACACCCTGGAACTTTCCTTGCGCGATGATCACCAGAAAGCTCGGACCGGCGCTCGCGGCCGGCTGCCCATTGATTCTCAAGCCAGCCGAGGCGACGCCGCTGTCCGCATTGGCCCTCGCGGCCATCGCGGAGGAAGCCGGTATCCCTGCCGGAGCATTCAGCGTCTTGACCGGGGATCGCGACGACGCTGCCGATTTGGGTGATGCGCTCATCGGGGATCCGAGGGTCCGCAAGCTCAGCTTCACGGGTTCGACCGCGGTCGGGAAGAAACTCCTCGAAGCATCGGCCTCGACCGTCAAGCGCGTGAGCCTAGAGCTTGGCGGAAACGCGCCGTTCGTGGTGCTCGACGACGCGGATGTGGACGCCGCGGTTGCTGGCTGCCTCATCGCAAAGTTCCGAAACGCGGGCCAAACCTGCGTTGCCGCCAATCGTATCCTCGTTCAAGACGGCATCTACGTGCGCTTTCGTGATGCACTCGCGCAGGCGATCAAGGCGCTCCGTGTCGGACCGGGCCTCGAGCCAGGCGTGCAGATCGGGCCACTCATCGATCGTCGGGCCTTCGACAAGGTCCGCGCTTTGGTCGCCGACGCTCGTGACGCGGGTGCGCGTTCGACGGTCGGGGGTGGCCAAGCCGAATCCGGAGGCACGTTCTTCACGCCGACCTTGCTCGAAGACGTCCGCGCGGACATGCGCATCAGCCGGGAGGAAGTGTTCGGACCGGTGGCGCCGCTCACGCGTTTTGGCAGTGACGCCGAAGGAATGGCGTTGGCAAACGGGACGCCCGCAGGCTTGATCGCATACCTCTACGGACGCGACTTCACTCGCCTCGTCCGCGGATACGAGGCGCTCGAGGCCGGCATGGTCGGCGTCAACACCGGGCTCGTGAGCACCGCAGAGGTGCCCTTCGGCGGCTGGAAGGAGAGCGGCCTCGGCAGAGAAGGAAGCCGGCACGGGCTCGAGGACTGGACCGAGCTCAAGAGCGTGACTGTGGCTCTCGAGTGAGCACGAGAGACGGCCGACTGCTTCTTAGCTACGCGCACGCTTGGTTGCAACCTTCCTCATGTTCGAATGGATCTTGCCCCACGGCGCCCATCTGCTTAGATGGGCCAGACTCCTCCGACGCCTTCACACTTTCCGAGGTCATCCATGCTCGACAGTCTCGTCCGGCACACCAGCGTTCTGGACATCATTGGCGATGTCATTCGAGTTCGTGCTAGAGGCGTTGCGCTTGGGGACCTTGCAGCGGTGGAGAACACGGATGGCGAGGTGTCCAGCGCCAGCGTCGTCGAGCTGAACCGAGACATCGCGAGCCTCCAGGTGTTTGCGGGCGGCAAGGGCATCTCCACGGATGCCCGTGTTCGTTTCCTCGGACATCCCCAGCAGGTCACTTTCTCCAACCACATTCTGGGTCGTATCTTTCGGGGCTCAGGCGAAGTCATCGATGGCAAGCCGCCCCTCGATGCCGAGGAGACCATCCCGGTGGCGGGCCCCACCGTAAACCCGATGATGCGG
>CAMYMX010000156.1 GCA_947259605.1 uncultured Polyangiaceae bacterium
CTCAACCCTCTCGGAGGCGGCCCGCTCTTCGTCACCATGACGGACCGGAAGATCAGCAAGGCGATCATCGCAGCCCGGGGCAGTTTGGCCCCCGAGCCCAAGCGCCGCTCCGAGGCGTGGTGGCAACGCAAGGACAGGTCCCCTGCACCACCCTCAGACGACGAACGCAACGCCCTGGTCCGAGCCCTCGCGGCGGTCTTGTCGCAAACCCGCTTCTGACTGCGCCGCCAGCCCATTTCAACCGAACCGAAGCGCGAAAAAGGGGACAGTCCCCTTTTCCAAAGGGTTAATTGGAAGACGGATGCACCGTCAGGGCGCTGCCCATTTGGGTGGCGCCCAGGTGCTCTGTCGCCTCCGAGTCGCGCCATGCTGGTGTTCCCGAAATCCAGACGTCGGTGACCACGCCGTCGCTGCGGTTGAGCATCTGCTCCGCGGCGACGGCTTCTCGGTAGCCGAAGGTGGTATTGGCCTCCGAGTCGTATTCTTTCAGCGCGGCGGGGTCGATCAGGATCATGTCGGCCTGACGTCCCGGCTCGATCGTGCCGAGGGTCTGCTCGAGCCCCCAGAACTCGGCAGGGACGCGAGTCAGGCGGCCAACGTGGTAGGCGACGCTCTCCAAGGAGCGCCGCTGCGCGATTTGGAGGCCGCGAAGGTTGGAGTCGTAGTAGGCCATGTTGGTGAGGTGCGCGCCTGAGTCGCTGAAGCCGGGCAAGGTCTGCGGGTCGAACAGGACGCGCGCCATGCGCTCCTCGTCGTCGTTCGCGGCAAGCACGTACCAGCGCAGGTCCGTGTCGAAGTAGCGCAGCAGATGGAGAACGAAGTCGCAGTCGTCGCCGACCGGGTTTGGGAAGCTGGCAAAGACCTTCGCCTCGGCGTCATTTCGAGGACCGCGCCCCGTTCGACGAAGCCTTCCTTGACCGCCGGGCCGGGCCTGCCAATCGAGCAGGCGCTCGTAGATGTCCTGAAGTGTTTCGCCCTCCCAGACCGGCAGGGGGCGGGCCGTCAGGACCATGTCGTTCAAATCGCGACTGAAGCTGTCGTCCATGATCCGCAGCCAGCGTTTGATGCGGGCAAGGGACAAACCTTTCTTATCGTGGAACCACATCTGGCGGAAGCGCTTGCGGTATTGGGGGTCGTCGAGCAGGGCCATCCGGGCCTCTTTGTCGACGAGGTCGATCGCGTTGAGCTCGCGTAGCGCGGGTATCTCTTCGGAAAGCGGGGTGATCGCGCCATCCGCGTACACGCGAAACGGCGCTGCCAACGCTTGCAAGCGGAACCGCCCGTTCACGAACGGCGAGTTGATGATGCGCATGAGCGCGACGCCCATCCGCGCCAGCGATCGGTTCGTCACGACGTCGAGCGCGGCCACCGCGGTGACCTTGAGCGGCTTCCCGAAGAAGCGGCCGCTGCTCAGCATGAACCAGCGAAAGATGTTGTGCGGCTTGTCCTTCTCCGGGGTCGCCTGCCAGACGCGGCCGTAGCGACGGACGACCTCGGTGAGGCGTTTGACCTCTCTGAAAGGGGCGTGGTTGGCGGGGATTCGAATTTCGCGATGGGGATCGTCGGAGAGGTAGTGAAACGGAAGCATGTCGGTCGAGAAGCCCGCGTAGCCGTCTTTCATCGCCTGCTCGAGGATGCCCTCCATGGTTTCGAGGTCCAGCTCGTTGGGCTTCTCGCTGATGGCGCGCTCGAGCCCCATCGCTTCGATGCGCAGCATCGAGTGGGGAATCATCGGCACGATGTTGGCGCCAAGTGGTATCTGCTCGAAGTGCTCGAGGTAGGCCTTGGGGTTGTCCCAGCTGATCTGATCGGCGACGCGCCGAAGGACGCTCTTTGGAATGTTTTCGACCCGCGCGAAGCAGGAGATCACCGGCTCGTGTCCATCGCTGTTCTGAAGCCCGAACGGAAGCCCGATCGAGCAGTTCGCGACCACCGCCGTCGTGGTTCCGTGACGGACGACCTCGGTCAAACCCGGATCGAGCTCGACCTCCAAGTCGAGATGCGTGTGGATGTCCCAAAGCCCAGGCATCAGCCAGCGGCCTTCGGCGTCGACCACTTCCTTGGCTTGGGACGCATCGAGATCGGTGCCGACCTCGGCCACTTTGCCGCCTGCAATGGCGACGTCGCGCTGGCTGGGCGCCTCCTCGCGCCCGTCGAAGAGCAGCCCGTTCGTGATCAGCGTATCCCAGCGCATGCCTATCCTTGTAGGGCAGCGGCAGCAGCAGTGCCACTGCGCGAGTCAGCGGAAGCCCACGGCTCGCGCAGGCGGTCACAGAGGAAGTCGATGAGCAAACGCACGCGCTCGGGGAGCTGCCTGGTGGAGTACACCAGATGGACGGGCGATGCGGGCAGGGACCAGTCCGGGAAGATGCGGACCAGCCTCCCCGCCTTCTCGCCCTCGGCAATGTGAAGCTCCGGCATCAGTCCGATGCCCTGCCCGGCTGCGACGAGCTCAACCATCGCGCCGTAATCGTCGACGTTGACGCGACCGGTGATGGTGAGCTCGACGGTTTCCTGCTCCTCGCCGCTGCCGCGCTCGAGGCGAATGACCTGGGTCCGCCCTCGCTTTCGGTAGAGCACGAATGGAAGCTCGTCGAGCTCCGTGATGTCGTCGCATTGGATGTCGTTGCCTGCGTGGGCGGCAAGTTGGAAGTCGGACGGCAGAAGCTTCCGCGCGATCAGGTTGGGCTCGGTGACGCGCCCTGCCCGCACGGCCACGTCGACGCGCTCCTGGACGAGGTCGACGAAGCGATTGGTGAGCACGAGGTCGAGGGAGATGTCGGGGTAGCGCTCGAGGAAGCGCACCAGCTCACGCAGCAAAATCATGCGACCGAGATCACTTGGCGCCGTGACCCGGATGGTGCCGCGCGGCTGAGTCGTGCTTTCCTCGATGGTCGCGACCGCCGTCTCCAAGACGTCGATGGCGTCGACAACCGACTCGTAAAACCGACTGCCTTCCGGGGTCGGCGTCACCCGTCGGGCATCTCGGTGCACCAGCTTCGTGTCGAGCTGCTCCTCCAAGCGTGCCAGACGGCGGCTGACGGTCGATTTGGGCACCGAAAGGTGCCTCGCCGCTGCCGCCAGGCTGTTGCGGCGAATGACCTCCACAAAGGTTGCTATATTGTCCTTATCTGCCGCCATTTGGCCCTTATAGTTGCGTTTATGCAACGATATGTCAATTAAATGCGCTCTGCCGCGCGGTTCCCGGATCCCTAGATTCGACGGATGAAGACGGAGACTTCGAGACGAGGCGTACTCGGCACGCTCGCCGCGGCTGGAGCGGCGGTGGTCGGTTGGGCCGTGGCCCCGAAGTTGTTTGGTCGTTCAAAGCGGGAGGCAGACATGCAATCGGCAGCACAATCCAAGACTTCGCCGCGGGCGCTGCATGCGGTCTTCCCCCCAGGGCCTGACCACTGGGTGGGCGATGGCTTCTACGTGAAGACGGTCTTCTGGCCTCAGCTCGACGCGCAGATGTTGAGCCCATTTCTTCTGTTGGACCACGCGGCCAGCAGGCGCTTCGACGCTTCTCCCCATCGAAGGGGCGTTGGCGAGCACCCGCATCGCGGCTTCGAGACGGTGACGTTCGCGTACGAGGGGGAGATCGAGCACCGTGACTCCGCGGGCGGCGGAGGGCGAATCGGACCTGGCGACGTTCAGTGGATGACCGCCGCGTCGGGGGTCGTACACGAAGAGAAGCACGCGCAGTCGTTCGCCGAGCGAGGCGGCGACTTCGAGATGGTGCAGCTCTGGGTGAACCTCCCGGCCAACAAAAAGATGAGCGTGCCTCGGTATCAGCCGCTGCTCGATCGTGAGTTCCCGCGCGTGCAGCTCGGGGCAGCCGAGGCGCGGCTGGTTGCGGGAAACCTCGCGGGCGAAACCGGTCCCGCAAAAACGCACACGCCCATCACGACCTTTGACCTGCGGTTCCACCAAGATGGGACGTCCGACGTGGAGCTTCCGTTTGGCTGGACCACGCTCGTGTTTCCGCTCGAAGGCGACGTGACCGCAGGACCGAATCGAGAGCCGATCGCATCACGGCACTTTGGGGTCTTCGATCGCAACGATGACGGGGCGGTTCAGCTCCATGCGAGCCAAGGCGCGCGCGTCCTGGTGCTCGCCGGACAGCCGCTCGACGAACCGGTCGTGGCCTATGGGCCCTTCGTCATGAACACCCGAGAAGAAATCGGCCAAGCCTTCCGCGACTATCAAAGCGGCAGGATGGGCCACCTCCTTTGAATCCAAGGAAAATACGACATGGGAAAGCTCGTTGAAGGCGTTTGGCGCGACATTTGGTACGACACGAAGAGCACGGGCGGGAAGTTCGTGCGAGCCAATTCCAAGTTCAGGAACTGGGTCACGGCGGACGGCGAGAACGCGCCAAGCGGCAAGGCCTTCAAAGCCGAGCCTGGGCGCTACCATCTCTACGTCTCCTATGCGTGCCCCTGGGCTCATCGAACGCTCATCGTGCGACGGCTCAAGGGCCTCGAAGACATGATCGGCGTCTCGGTCGTGAACCACTTCATGGGCGCGCAGGGCTGGACCTTTCACGAAGGGGCGGGCGTGATCCCGGACCCGGTCCTGGACGCCGAGTTCCTTCACGAACTTTACACCGCGGCCGACCTCTGCTTCAGCGGGCGGGTCACGGTGCCGGTGCTTTGGGACAAGAAAACCGGGACCATCGTGAGCAACGAGTCGTCCGAAATCATCCGAATGTTCAACTCGGCGTTTGATCATCTTGGTGCCACGCCTGGCGATTTTTACCCGGAAGCCCTTCGCGACGAAATCGACGAAGTGAACGAGCGCGTCTATCACACGCTCAACAACGGTGTGTACAGATGTGGATTCGCGACCACGCAGGAAGCGTACGAAGAGGCGCTCGTCGATCTCTTCGACACGCTCGATTGGCTCGAGGAGCGCCTTGCGACGCGGCGCTACCTGGTTGGCGAGCAGATTACGGAAGCCGATTGGCGGCTTTTCACGACGCTAGTGCGTTTCGACGCGGTCTACGTGGGCCACTTCAAGACCAACCTTCGTCGGATCACCGACTACCCGAACCTCTGGGCGTACACGCGCGAGCTCTACCAAGTGCCGGGCGTCAGCGGCACCGTCAACATGCAGCACATCAAGAAACACTACTACGGCAGCCACGAAAGCATCAACCCGACCCGCATCGTACCGATGGGCCCAATCATCCATTTCGAAGAGCCCCACGGCCGCGACGAGACAAAGACTCGGTTGCCCGAAGCCGCAGAATAAAAAAGGGGACTGTCCCCTTTTTCGAAGGGTTAAGTTAACCCTTTTGAAAAGGGGACTGTCCCCTTTTTAGGGCCCAGAGGGCTAAGGAGGCGCTGGTGAGCTCGTAGGCGATGGCTGCTGCGTTGTATGGATCTAGCTGAGCGGCGATGAGTGCGGCCGCGATTCGGGCGGTGGCGTAGCCGCTGAGCGCGGTGACCATGACGAGGAGGCCGGTGCGGACTTGGATCTTCTGTAGCGCAGCGGCCAGGAAGAAGAGGCCGAGCGCCATCGGGAGGCCGCCGTACTCGGCGCGCACTTCGATCACCGAGCCGGGCGTCGGCATCGCGAGGCCGCTTTCGATGCCAATGGTGGCTGGATGAATGAAGCAAACCAAGCCGTGAATGAAGAACACGAGGCCGGTGGCGGTAAGCACGATGCGAGCGAAAAGCATGATGGGCGCCGATAGTGTATCCTGCGCTTCGCCTCGAATGGAAGCATTGAGACCCATGCCACGACCGACCCTCATCATCGCCCTACTCTGCGCGGCTTCGATCGGCGGCTGTAGTCGGAGCACCAGCCTTCCGCCGCTCGTCGAGGGCCCCGAAACACCTGAGCTTCCCGGGAAGTTCGTCTGGCACAATCTGGTCACCGGTGACGGCGAAGCGGCCCGCGAGTTCTACGGTGAGCTCTTCGGCTGGGAATTCGAAGTGAAGGACGACGGCGGCTACAGTGTCATTCGATACCAGGGGCGTAACCTCGGCGGAATTCTCGATACGAGCAAAGACGGCAAGATGTCGAAGCGAGGCCACTGGTTGAGCGCAATGTCGGTGCCAAACCTCAAAGCATCCCTCGCAGCGGTAAGCAAAGCAGGTGGCAAGCAGCTCGAGTCACCGATCGACGTGTCCGGAGTCGGACGCGTGGTCACCGTCGAGGATGCAGATGGCGCCGTCTTGCATCTGTTGGAGTCGAGTAAGGGCGACCCGCCCGACGCCGAGCCGGCGGTCCACACATGGCTGTGGCACGAGCTTTTGGCGAACCACTCCGAGCGCGCGGTCGAGTTCTACCGAAGCGCATTCGGCTACCGCGTGGAAGCGTTAAAGAAAAAACCGGGCAAGGACTACCGCGTCCTGTGGAGCTCGGGCGAGGCGCGCGCCGGGATTCTGCAGAATCCGTTCGACAAGACGCGCTCGGCTTGGATTCCCTACGTGCGCGTCGACGACCCGGCGGCGCTCGCGGAGCGGGTGCCTGGACTCGGCGGCCGCGTAGTCCTGGCACCGAGGCCCGACGTTCGTGGGGGAACCCTCGCCTTGGTCCTCGACCCTTCCGGCGCCCCGGTCGTGCTTCAAAAGTGGTCACCTGAAGTGGAGGCGAGCCCATGAAGCGCGTCATCCAAAGACTCGTGCTGCTGACCGTGCTGGTCTTCTGCGTGGGAGTCTCGAGTTGCTACGTTTCTGGTGGCTCCTACGTGGGCTACGGTTATACGCAGGATTACTACGGCGACGTCTTTTACACTGCGCCGATCGACCGGTACGGATACGGGTTCTACGGGCGTCCGTAGCAAGTCCCGCTCAGGAGTGCTCTGCGGTGTACGCGAGCCGGCTGCGGAGCGCCCGGATGGTGTTGCCCGCGGCCCTTTCGTTCTCGCGGCTGAACACCGACGAGGGCAAGGGCATGTTCGGGTCGACGTAGAGCTTGAAGTCGACCTCGGTGTGCGCCCCATTGTCGACCGGGGTCAGACGCCAGCTGGCGCTGAACGCTTCCATGTTGCCTTCGAGAAGGCGTGCCTCGATGACGCGCGTGTCACCCTCGGACGGCGCCTCGGACAACTTGAACTGCCCCCAGAGCGTGAAGGTCCCGGCCGCGACGCTGACCTCCATGTAGACCATGGCTCGATTGCCGCGCTGTGCGAGCACCTTCGACTTGGTGAAGTTGGGCATGAAGTGGTGGTAGTTGGCGTAGTCGACCACGATCGGAAGGACCTGTTCGATCGGTTCGTCGATGACCCCGATCGCATGCCCCCAGGAGATGTTGGAGCCCGCTTCGATGATCTGCGCGGTGCGTACCTCGGGCTCACCCGCTGCGTGGACGGGACTCGTCGCGAAGAACAACGCCGCCAGCAATAGGCATAAGAAAGGAAGCTGATTCATCCGCGAAGTTTGCCTAGGTCGACC
>CAMYMX010000157.1 GCA_947259605.1 uncultured Polyangiaceae bacterium
TCGAGAACCTCGGGATCGGTGCACTTGGAGTTGGTCATGTGTGTATGCACGCCGGAGGCTCCGGCACGATTTCTCGTCGCACCGGCTCCGCCGCCGAGGGTTTCGTAGTATGCGAATCGATCGTCACCGAAGGTGATGTTGTTCATGGTGCCTTGGCTCGCGGCGGCCAGTCCGAGGGCGCCAAACAGGACGTCGACGATGCGCTGGGAAGTCTCCACATTGCCCGCTGCGACCGCGCGCTCGGGCTCTGGGCTGAGCAACGAGCCTTCCGGGATTCGAACGTGCACGGGACGCATGCAGCCGCTGTTGAGTGGAATGGGTTTGCCGACCAGAACCCGGAGGACGTAGAGGATCGCCGCGAGCGTGACCGCGCGCGGAGCGTTCAGATTGTTGTCGAGCGCGGGGTCCGTGCCCTCGAAGTCGATTTCCATCGCGCCGCCGCGAACGGTGACGCGTACCGCAATGCGCGCCCCGTCGTCCAGTCGATCCTCGAACTCGTGCTCGCCGTCGGCCAGGCCTTCGATCGCCCGTGTCGTCAGCTCGGCCGCGTTGTCCTGGATGTGCTGCATGTACGCGCTCACCACGTCTATGCCGTAGCGTACGAGCAGCGCGTCTAGCAGCTGCATGCCTTTCTCATTAGCTGCGATCTGGGCCTGGATGTCCGCCAGGTTCTCGTCAGGATTGCGCGCGGGATGAGGACCGGCGCTGAGCGCATCGCGCAGGAGCTGCTCTTCAAAGACGCCGTTTTCGACGACCGCTAAGTTCCGCAGGACAACCCCCTCTTCTTCGAGCCGAGTCGAGGACGGCGGCATGGATCCGGGCGTGAGCCCGCCCACGTCGGCATGGTGTCCGCGCGACGCGACGACGAAACGCAGTGCCCCCTCGGCGTCGTGCACGGGAGTGACCACCGTGATGTCAGGCAGGTGCGACCCACCGGCGGCGGGATCGTTGGTCGCAAACACTTGGCCGGGCTTCGTGTCGGGATGCGCGGCAAGGACGGCGCGAACCGATTCGCTCATGGCACCGAGGTGAACAGGGATGTGCGGTGCGTTCGCCACCAGGCTCCCTCGTGAATCGAAGACCGCGCAGGAGAAGTCGAGGCGGTCGCGGATGTTCGTGCTCATCGCCGTACGCTGCAGAACGACGCCCATCTGTTCGGCGATCGACTTGAACTGGTTGTGGAAGACCTCGAGGAGCACTGGGTCGACGCCCGTCTCGGCGAGCTCGCGGGCATCCGCAATCTGGGTGTTGCGCAAAACCAGGTAGTCGCGCTGGTTTCGAATCGCGACGAAACCAACATCCACGACAACGGTGCCGGTGGCGTCCAGCACGAGCGCGGGGCCAGGGATCTCGGTGTCGATGGGAAGGCTCTCCCGTAGGTAGACCGGCGCTTCGACCAGCGCCCCGCCCGACCAGAGCCTGGTGGTGCGGATCGGCTCGCCGGCGCCGGTCTCGACCAGGGGAAGCTCCGGTTTCGCGCTGCGCAACTCCACCGCAAGCCGCAGCGTGGCCGCTTCGACAGGGTGACCGGGTCGCGTGTATCCAAACTCGCACCGATGGAGTGCTTCGAACGCAGAGCGCATGCGCCCCGCGTCGGCCCAGTCGACCGATAGCGTCGCCTCGGTTCCACGGTAGCGAAGCGCGACCTGGCGCCGAATGTTCCACTGCGCCTCGGGCCCGGCATCGGTCTCGAGCGCTGCCCGGCCTGACTCTTCGAGGAAGGCAAAGTTGTGCTCCCATCCTTTTGGCAAGGGTTCATCTAGGCTGGCGCGCCCCGCGTCGCGCTCACCGTGCCACTCGAAGTTGGCCACTCCCATCCCGAACGCCGAAAGAACGCCGGCGTACGGGTGGAAGATCAAGCGTCGAATCCCGAGTCGTCGCGCGATGAGGCAGGCATACTGGCCGCCTGCGCCCCCGAAGACCACCATCGCATGTGTGCGCACGTCGTGGCCCCGGCCGACGGACACTTTTTGAATGGCAGCCGCCATGTTCTCCGTCGCGACCCTGAGGAACCCGTGTGCAACCTCGTCGGCATTGCGTTCGACGCCGCTTGCTCGCAGTTCGGCAGCGACTCGTTCGAGCCCCTCTCGAGGCCTCTCTTCGTTCAATGCGAATGGAAACCGGTCCCCGGCAAGCCGCCCGAGGCAGAGCGACACGTCGGTCAGAGTCAGCTCCTCGGCGTCCGGCCTTCCGTAGCAAATTGGTCCCGGATCGGCGCTGGCGCTTTGCGGACCGACCGTCATTCGTTTGGCTTCGAGCCTGCAGATCGAGCCGCCGCCCGCGGCCACCGTGTGGAGCTCTATCATCGGAGCGCGGATTCGAATGCCTCCGATCTGAGTTTCAAAGACGCGCGACAGCTGGCCGGCGTAGCGCGACACGTCCGTCGAGGTGCCGCCCATGTCGAAGCCGATGGCTTCGGCCACGCCAAGCTCATCGGCGACCGCGCCGGTCGCGACCACGCCGGCGGCCGGGCCCGACAGAACTGCGTTGCGACCGATGAAGGCGGACGCGTCGACAAGGCCGCCGTTGCTCTGCATCATGCGCAGTTGCCCCTGCCCGAGCTCTTGCTCGAGCTTTCGCATGTACTGCGTCAGCAGCGGGGTCAGGTAGGCGTTGGCGGTCGTGGTGTCCGTGCGGCCCAGAAGACCGAGCTCGTTCGAGATCTCGTGCGACAGCGAGACATGGTCGAAACCGAGCTCCGCTGCGACCGCGGCAACTCGACCCTCGAGCGACCCATCGCGGTACGCGTGGATCAGCGAGACTGCCACCGATTCGGCGCCGTGCTGATGGGCTTCTTCGAGCGCTCGACGGAGCGCAGCCACGTCGAGCGGGCGCAGCACGGAGCCATCGGACACCATCCGCGCACCCACTTCGATGACCTCCTCGGCCAGCGGCTCGGGCTTGTCGATCTCGAGCGCGAAGAGCTCGGGCCGTGTCTGATCACCGATCCAGCTCAGGTCGCCAAGTCCCTCGTCGGCGACCAGTACGGTCCGGCAGCCGCTGCGCTCGAGGAGGGCGTTGGTGGCCAGGGTCGTTCCCATGCGGACCTCGGCAAGGGGCACCGGATCGCCGGCTCCGAGGCCCAGAAGCTCGCGGATGCCCACGAGCGGCGCCTCGTCCGAGGAGAGCACTTTGGTCACCCGAATTGCGCCGGTCCGTCGATCTCGATGGAGGCAGTCCGTGAAGGTGCCTCCACGGTCGATCCAGAACTGGTGCCGGGGGTTCGGCGGTGCCATCGAGCCCCGCATCGAAGCACGCTGCCTCCTGGGGTCAAGAGCGGCGCTACGATCTAGGAAAGAAGGCCAGAAAATAACCCTAAAGAGCTATGCTGGGTCGATAATTGACCCGCTCCGGCTTCGAGTCGAGAATTTTTCTGGTTTTCAAACGAGTTTCCTGGACTTATACAGGCCAGCAAGTCAAGGAAACCAAGGACGATGGACACGGAAGAATTTACTGTCTCGTCCGTGATACCCGCAAGTCCAAATCGTATTTATTCCGCATGGATGGATGAGCGCCATCATTCCGCTTTTACGGGAGCGCGGGCTACGGTGGACCCCTGGGTAGGCGGTCGAGTGGTTACAGACGATGGTTTCATCGACGCGACCCACGTCTACTTAGTAACCGGTAGTCGTATCGCCATGACCTGGCGAACCCGGGATTTTCCCAAGGGTGCCAACGACTCCCACGTCGACATCTCATTTTCTTCCGTCGCCGGCGGCACCAAGGTCGAGGTAAACCACAGCAAGATCCCGGCAGGGCTCGGAAAGGCCTGCGAGAAGGTCTGGAAATCGCTCTATCTGGCCCCGATGGCCAAGTACTTCGGCGAGCCTGACGCGATGCGGGCAGCCTACAGAGCTGCAAAGAAGGCCGGGCACCTCCCCCTCTCCGGAATTAAGGCGAGTCGGCCGGGGCCGAGGCGGCCTTTCGTTCCCGCACCTCAGCTTCCGGTCGAAGAGCCAGGCGAAGAGGAGGACGAGGACGAGGAGCGGCCGAAGAAGACCCGCAAGCGGGTCGAGACCAAGCCGATCGACCTCCGGGAGCTCGCGCAGGCACAGGCTCAAGCCCGAAAGATGGCCGCCCGCAAGAAGGCCGAAGCGAAGAAGAAGGCCGAAGCGGTACGCAAACAGGCGGAAGCCATTCAGCGGAAGCTGGAGGCCAAGAAGAAGGCCGAGGCGCTGAAACTGAAGCAGGCGGAGGCCAAGCGAATCGCGACGGAAAAGAAAAAGGCGGCCGCAGAAAAGAGAGCCGAGCTCGCCCGCAAGAAGGCGGAGGCCAAGGCAAAGGCCGACGCGATCAAACGTAAGAAGGCGGAGGCGAAAAAGAAGGCCGACGCAAAGAAGAAGGCCGCAGCGCTGAAGAAGGCGGCGGCCAAGAAGAAGGCGGCGGCCAAGAAGAAGGCGGCGGCCAAGAAGAAGGCGGCGGCCAAGAAGAAGGCGGCGGCCAAGAAGAAGGCGACTTCCAAGAAGAAGCGTCCCGGGTCCAAGAAGCGGGGCGCGACCAAGAAGCGGGGCGCGACCAAGAAGCGGGTAAGCACTCAAAGAAAGGCTGCCCCGAAGAAGCGGAGAAGCACGAAGAAGAAGGCCACCCCGAAGAAGCGGAGCAAGGTAACCAAGCGGCGTCCTGCTCCCAAGAAGCGCGGAAGCACAAAGAAGAAGGCCGCCCCCAAGAAGCGAAGCAAGGTGAGCAAGCGGCGGACTGCTCCGAAGAAGCGTGTCGCCCCCAAGAAGCGGGGAGGCACGAAGAAGAAGAAGGCGCCCTCGAAGAAGCGCGCCAAGACACCGGCGAAAAAGGCCAAGCGTCGTACGTCACGGCGCTAGCCTGCTAGTCGAGCGGAGACTCCGCCTGGCGCCGTAGTCCGTCGATCAGGGAGTCGAGCGCGCGATGCTCTTGGGCGTGCTCGATGATGCTCAGCTCTTCGAGCTCGCTGTCGACCGGGCTTGCGGCCAGCCAGAGCTGCATGGCTTCGAGGGCGGTCACCAGACCGACGCTCCGTCCGGGCAAGGTCAGTGCGGCGGTCGACACCTTGGCCTCCCGCAGCGCCTCGGCGATGAGTGCGCAGGCCCTCTTGGCAACGCCCTCGTCGAACGAGGTGCTCTCACCGAGGCCGAAGAGCAGCAAGCGTTCGGATTTGAGCTTGCCCGAGTTCGCGATCAAGGCCTTTTCCCCGAAAGTTCCCTCTAGGTAGCCGGCCATCAGCTTTCTCGAGAGCGCGCCACAGAGGCGCCAATCGATGAGGCCGGCAGCGCCCTGCAGCGGACGCTCGTCGGAGAAGAAGGGCAGTACGATGACTTCGGTTTGGAGCTCGTCCAAGCTGCCTGGGGCCGCGGAGATGAAATCGTAGGCGATCACGATTTGCCCAGCTCGGTCGCAACGCGATCGAGAACGCCATTGACGAAGGCGCCGCTTCCCTCCGAGCCAAAGCGCTTTGCGAGCTCGACCGCCTCGTTGAGCGTTACGCGTTTTGGGATGTCGCTCATCTCGCGAAGCTCCACGATTGCGACGCGGAGGACGTTTCGATCGACGATCGGCATGCGCTCGATGCGCCAGTGGTGGCTCGACGAACGGATAATCTGATCGACCTCCTCTTTCTGATCGGCGTATGCCCGCACCAGCTGGTTTGCGAAATCGACGTCTTCGGTCGGCGCGTCCTCGTTCGAGAGGTGCCCCCAGTATGATCGGATCGCCTGCGTCCCGCTCACGTTCGACACATCCATGAAGTACAGGATGCGAAGAGCCGCTTCACGGCCTTTTCGTCGTGATCCCATCGTCCGCAAGCTTTCGATCCAAAATGACCATCTCGATCGCGGTGAGCGCAGCGTCGCGGCCCTTGTTGCCATGCGCGCCGCCCGCGCGTTCGAATGCTTGCGCCTCGTCGTCGGTCGTGAGCAGGCCGAAGATCACGGGGACCCCCGCGTCGAGTGCGACCCGGCCGAGGCCAAGAGCGGTGCCCTGCGAGACAAAATCGAAGTGCGGCGTGCCTCCCCGAATCACCGCGCCGAGCGCGATGACAGCGTCGAAGCGCCGGCTCTGCGCTAGTTGCTGAGCTGCGTAAGGCAGCTCCCAGGCGCCCGGCACCTCGACGACATAGACCGATTCGTCGGTCACGCCGCGCTCGGAGAGACAGTCCTTGGCACCCTCGAGCAGCTTGCTCACGACCGCACGGTTGAAGCGAGACCAGACGATGGCAAAGCGCGCGTTTGCTGGCGCGGTGACCTCCTGAAGTGGCGGGTTGCGGTCCTCGCTCATTTGGAAACGGCGTCCTTTTTCGCAGGCGCGGGCGTGAGCTGTCCGCCCGGCGCGACTAGAAGCTGCTCGCCCACGTTCAGCCCAAAGGCGTCGAGGCTCGGGATTCGCCGCGGCCGGTTGGTGAGTAGACGCAGCTGCTCGAGCCCGAGGTCCGAGAGCACCTGTGCGCCGAAGCCGTACTCGCGAAGCACGACGCCGGGCTCCTCGGGGGATCGAGGAAGTGGTTCGTCGAGGTAGAAGGCCAAATCGGTTTCGGGATCCGGATGCCCTGGCAAGAATAGAATCACTCCGTTGCCCTCGCGTTCAATCGCGGCGACGCAGTCCGCGATGTGAACGCGGTCGCCCATGCGCACCTGGAATGCGTCGCCGAGCACGCTCCCGCGATGGACGCGCGCGAGCGTCGGCGCCGCGGTCAGCTCGCCGAAGCTAAGGGCCATGAACTGCTCTTGGTCGCCGACCTCAACTCGATACACCGAAGCGATCCAGGTCCGTCCCGACGGCATTTCTACGGGTGTCTGCCGAATCCGCTGAACCAGCCGTTCGCGGGCCAGGCGGTATTGGATGAGGTCGGCGATCGTGAGCAGGCGCAGTTCGTGCTGTTCTGCAAATGCGACCAGGTCCGGGTAGCGGGCCATCGATCCATCGTCTTTCATGATTTCGCAGATGACGCTGGCCGGTTTCAAACCCGCGAGGCGGGAGAGATCGACCGAGCCCTCGGTATGCCCCGTGCGTTGCAGCACTCCGCCCGGGACCGCCTTGAGCGGAAACACGTGACCCGGGCTCACCAGGTCCGCGGGCCCCGCGTCGTCTTCGACCGCGGTCAAGATCGTGTGCGCCCGGTCGCCCGCGCTGATGCCCGTCGTGACTCCTTTGCGAGCCTCGATAGAAATCGTAAATGCCGTCGAACGCGAGGATCGGTTGTCGCCGACCATCATTGGTAGGTCGAGCTGACGGATTCGGTCCTCGGTCAGGCTGAGACAGATCAACCCTCGAGCGTGTCGTGCCATGAAATTGATCGTGTCCTGGCTCGCCATCTCGGCAGCCATGCACACGTCGCCTTCGTTTTCGCGGTCCTCGTCGTCGACAAGGATGACCATTTTGCCCTTCCGGATGTCATCCAATGCCGCCACGACCCGCTCGATCGCGCT
>CAMYMX010000158.1 GCA_947259605.1 uncultured Polyangiaceae bacterium
TGGGCGTCTCCAACTGCAGGTAGCCGCCATAGAGGCTGGTGCTTGCGTTGTAGCTATCTTGAGCGGTCGTAATCTCGTTCATGAGGGTCAGCGTTCCAAGTCCCTCCGGACCAAACAGCGCTTCTGGGTCACCTGTTGGTACGCTCGCGCCAGGACCAGGAAACGGAGCCATGGTGAATCGACGCGCAGCGAAGTCGCTCTTCTCATACCCGCCATCGATGCCAACGCTGGCGTAGGCCGTGGAGTCGAAGCCGCTCCAAAGTGGGAAGCGAACACTGGTCGTGCCACCGACAGAAACCTGGTTCAGGTCGGAGTAGAAGCGGGTCGCTTCGGGAACCCGCTGGGTTTGGATGAACTGTTGAATGAAGCGGCGGTCTGGCTGATCTCGCTTCCCGAGGGCCGCCACTACGTTCCAGCGATACCGCGAATTGGTCTTGCCGAGATTCCGATGGTCACCGGTGAGCTGGTTGAAGAACAGAGTGCGGCCAATGAAATCGTAGCTGGCGCGGGTCTGAGGCTCTCCGTTGTCTTCCTCGATACCAAACTTGATCAGGGCGTCGTCTTGCGACGTCCGGCTGAAGAGCGTGGTGAGGTTCAAGAAATTGTCGGGGTCGAGCTCCACGAAGGCGCTAAGGAACGCTCCCCAGAGCACATCCTGCTTGCCCAACTCGAAGTCGAAGTCCTCGCGAAACTGTGTTGCTTGATTCTGATCGTTGAAGTTGAACTTCTTGTTGAACCCGTCGCGAATGGACTCCTTGTATTGGTACGTGAAGCTCATCAGATACCCGCCTCTTCGGTCCGGTTTCTTGAAGTTCCCGGAATCACCGAGGCTGAGCTTGAGGCCGAGCTCAGGCAGAGCCCGCTTGCTTCGTGGATTCCATGTGTTGGGGAACGCCCTCCCAACCTGCGAAACCTGATCAAAGTTCTGATAGCGTCCGCTGCCCGTTCCGCTCCGGTCGATCGCGAGCCGCTGCGGGCCAAGCTGGCTCGGCAAAGCCCTCCCGCCGTCGTCGTATCCTAGGAAATCCAACCGCCCACTCTGGCTGGTGGGCATTTGTTGGAATGTGCTCATCGTATTCGCACCAACGGAGGCACCTGCCTTGAGCGTGAATTCCCTCGGGTAGCTGGACGTTTCGATGAGGAGAAGGCCACCCGCGAAGTTGCCAGGTAGGTCGGGTCGAGGGGTCTTGACGACCGCCAGATTGCTGACGACGTCGGCCGGAAAAACGTCGAGTTTGACGCTCGGAACATCTGGGTCGACGCCGGGAACCGGGATACCGTTGAGAAGGATTCGATTGTAGTTGCCGGCAAGACCGCGGATGATGACTCGTCCGTCGTCGTCAATAGTGACGCCGACGACCCGTGAGACGGCACCTTTGGCGGTACTGTCACCGGCACGCTTGATCTCCTGGGAGCTGATTGCATCCTGCACGCTGACGGCTTCTTTTCGAATGTTGAGCTGAGCCGCCTCGCTCGAAGTGTCCGCGAGATACACGATCTCCTGCTCTTCGACCCCCGCGTCCTTGTCGCTGATCGGATCGAGAATGAAGTTCACCCGACTGAATTTGCCGCGAGTGACGGCGATGTCGTCCCAGCGCGCGCCGTGGTAGAGGTCGTAGTACGAGCGAAGTGTGTACTTGCCCGGAGGTAAGTAGAGCCGGTAGCGGCCGCGCTCGTCGGTGATGGTGCTTCGCAGCTTGCCGTCTGCCTTGCCCTTCGCGAGGACCGGCGCGTCCGGTAGGACCTTCTTCGGCTTGCGAGAGACGACCTGCCCTTGCACGCCGGTTTCCTTGTCGGCGCCTGGCTCGAGCGCGTTCGGGTCCTGAACCTCGACGGACTTCGAAACGACAGGGGTCGAGACCTCTTCGATCTCCTTGCCCTCGGCGTCCTTGACGCTGTCTTCCTCCATGTCGGGGCTCGGCGCGTACTCGATGACCACCTCGTCCACGTCGCCGATCGCGTCTTCCTCCTCTTCCTCCTCGGCAGCGCCGACATCCGGCGTGATCCACTCCTTGCCGTCGACATCACGGCGGACCTTCTCTTCCTTCTTCTCCTCGGTAGGCGGCACGTCGGACCCCTGGGCAAGTAACTCCCCCGAAGTCGACGCACTAATCCCCACGAGAAGGGCCAATAGAAGCCCTTCTTTAGTCAGCTTGGACATTTCTCTCCTTCGACGAACCGAGTTGCAACGCCCGGCTGTCAGCTCGACATGCTCCTAGTCGTGCACGCCCTCCGTAAGGATCGCGATGTGTGCCGCTCCCCCGACACGCGCCAAATCGAGCGCGCGGACGGCACGTGAGTACGGCGCGTTATCCGCCGCATCGAAGAACACCTTCCGCTCTCCGCGCGCAATCAAGACACGCCTGAGCTTCTCGGCGAACTCCTCGTCCGGAACGACCTCTTTGTTGATCTGGAAATGGCCTTCGGGATTGACGCTGATCACCAGCGGCTGCTTCTCGTTCGGATCGGGAGGCGTGATGTCCTCGGAATCCGCCTTGTCCGGCACGTGCACCCAGAAGTGCGCCGGCATGAGCGGCATGATGACCATGAAGATGATCAAGAGCACCAAGACGACGTCCACCAACGGTGTGACGTTCATCTCCGGTCTTGCTTTTCCTGTTTTGCCTTCGGAGGCGCCGACGTTCATTCCCATCTGTGTCGCTTCCTAGTTGACCGCCCGTTTGGTCTTGCGAACGCTTTCGGCGAACGCAGCGGCGTCGTCCAACGCCGCCTTGGTGGCCCGCAGCGCAACCCCGGGGAAGCCGACGTTCTGTACGATGGCCATGACATCCCGCACCTTGTCGTAGGTCAGCCGGTGGTCGCCGCGAAGAACGAGCTTCTTGGCCGGGTCGTTGGCGTTCGCAGCCCTGAGGTGGGCGTCGAGCTCGTCCCTATTCACTCCGTAGTCGTCGAGATAAAGTCGTCCGTCGACGTCGATCGAAAGGACATAGGGGTCGGGCTCGCCTTTGCGCTCCTCGTCCGGGTTCTCGAGCTTCGCAAGCTCGAGGTTCTGATCGCTCACGGCCGCCGGCAGGATCACCATGAAGATGATCAGAAGCACCAAGACGACGTCCACCAATGGCGTAACGTTCATCTCCGGCTTTACTTTTTCGCGCTTCTTTCGTGAGAGACTAGACATGAGGTCATCCGCTTAGAGGGTCTCGTTCATTCGGCCGGAAAGGGTGTCGCGACCTGGCCGTTCATCGCCGAGCTCGGCGAATCCAAGATCGCCTCGGGGTCACCACCGAGGGCGCCCGCTTCGAGCTGGTCGACGAGCTCGCTTCCCGCGTTGGCAAGGCCCGCTTCGTACTTGGAGATGAGGCCGCTCAACCAGTTGAAGAGCATCACGGAGGGGATCGCGACCATGAGGCCGTACCCCGTCACGTAGAGCGCTTCACCGATGAGAGGCCCAATCGTGCTCAGGCCCCCGCCACCGTCCTGTCCGATGACCTTGAAGGCACCGAGAATCCCGAAGACGGTTCCGAGCAAGCCGACGAAAGGTGCGGTCGAACCGGCCGTGGCCAGCACGCTCATGCCCTTGTTCAGGTTGGTGCTGAGATTCTCACCGGTGCGCTCGAGGCTGCGCTGCGTGAACTCGGCGGCGCGGTCCCGGCTGTGTCCGAGGGCAAGGTTGTCTTGGAAAACCTTGATTCCTTCGTAAATGAATCGCGCCAGATGGCTGCGCTTCTTTGCGTCTTCGGCGACCTGCATGACGGCATTCGCGTTGCCCCGCTCCATCGGCTCGGAAACGTCGGCGGCAAACTTACGCGATCGCCGCTTCGACATGAACAGCATCAGCAGTCGGTCGATGGTGACGGTGATGCCCCAGACGCCCTGAATCGTGAGCACGACCACCGCGCTCTTCACGATCGGGTTCATCGCGTGCCACATCTCGAGAATGTTGATTTCCATGGCTAGTACCTCTCTCTCAAATATTGGACGGCTTGAACGTGAACTGTCGCCGGTACGGGTACGGGACCGCTGTACCGTCGGGTAAGCGCGCGGGCTCGAATCGCTGAGCCAGGGCGCACTTGAGAATCGACTCGTCGGGAATGAGCGCGTGTGATGCCTCCATCTCGGCTTTCACCGGGACTCCGTCAGGCATGATCAGCAGGCGCACCCGCACACGAATCGTCTCGGCGCTGGTGCGCACTTCGAGCGGAACTTCCGGCGCGCGACAGCCGCTCAAGAACTTGGGTCGGCTGACCGTTTCGCGCCGCTGGCGGGGTCCGCTCTTCTTCTTCCCTTTGCTCCCGCCTCCGCCGATCATCTCGTCGATGTTGATCTCTTCGACCTCGGCAAGGCGGCCCTCGCTTGCTTCCTGAAGCTCTTCATCGGGAATTTCCTGCGGCGCGCTCAAACCTCGCTTCTGACCCGGCTCGGCTTGGACTTCCTTGGGCGCTTCCTTCTTCTTGACGGGCTTGGGCTTAGGCTTCGGTCTCTCTTGCTCGACCGGCGTGGGAGCTGTGGCGAACTGCACGTCGACATCTTGTTCCTGCCGATCGACCACGACCTTCGCCGTCGCGACCGCGGCGGCTACGCCCAGCCCCGCGATGACGTAGACCAGCGACGAGACCGCGAGCGAAAGGCCCATGCGGCCTCTCGATTCGTTCGATTCCTTCTTCGTCTTGTCGAAATCACTAAACATCAGTCGATCACTTCAATCGGTACCCGACGCCACGCAGGGTTTCGATTTGGCGTCCTACCTCTCCGAGCTTCTCTCGAAGGCGTTTGATGTGCGTGTCGACCGTTCGGGTTTCGAGCGTCCCGGCGTGATGCCAAACCGCTTCGAGCAAGGCCTCGCGGCTGCGAACGAATCCGCGGTGCCGAGCCAGGTCGATCAGCAGCTTGAACTCGAGCGCGGTCAGCCCGACGAGCCTCCCGTCGACGGTCACCTCGTGCCCCGGAATGTCGATGCTGAGCCGGTCGATCTGAAAACGATCGAGGGGTGGATCCATCTGCGCTTGCGATCGTCGAAGGACCGCTCGCACACGGAGAGCCAGCTCCCGCGGGCTGTAAGGCTTTGGCACGAAGTCGTCTGCTCCGAGCTCGAAGGCCAACACCCGGTCCACCTCATCGTGACAGCCGGAAACCAAGATGACCGGTTTCGATCGGGTCTCGGGCCGCTCCCGAACTCGCTTGAGCACCTCGGTGGCGCGCATGTCGGTCAGCTGGTCTTCGACGACGAGGCCGCTGACGCCGTCCTTGCTGAGCAGTCGAATGGCGCTCTCGCCGTCCCCGGCGGCCTCCAAATCGGGCCCACTTGGCCCAAGAGACTGTTTCAGCGCCGTAAAGAGCGAGCGGTCACCTGCTACGACGCAACGATCTATCGCCATCATCGACCAGAGCTTGGGCAGCGACCGTGACAGAACTGCGGCGCCATCGTGTCGAAATCGTGATTCGTCCGTGGCAGTCCTGTGTCGGATTTTGGGGCTGAAACGTGTCCCCGAGGTGACGCCGTGTCGTCGCGCGGCTGTCACACGGCTGTCACACAAAGGGCTCAGAGTCGGGGCGATTGGAGCGAATACATTGAGAAAAGCGTATCAAAATCACTTGGTTTTTGTGGTTCTCGTCGGGGCCCTCTTCGCTTCGTCGTGCACCTCGGGAAAGAGCCGGCAAGAAGGTGATGCACCCAAGGAAACCGCGCAGACGCGACGGAGCTCGACGCTGACGATCAAAGGCTCCGACACGATGGTGATCTTGGCGCAGAACTGGGCGCAGGCCTTCATGAAGGTCAACCCGGGCAAGGTGATTCAGGTTTCCGGCGGTGGGTCCGGAACCGGCATGGCCGCTTTGATCAACGGCACCGCGGACCTCGCAAATGCCAGCCGGCCGATCAAGGACAAGGAGCGCAAGCAACTCGCCAAGCGCCGCAACGCAGAGGTCGAGGAGTTCCGCGTCGCCCTCGACGCGCTCGCCGTCTATGTCCCTGCGTCCAACAAAATCGCATCGATCACGATCCCTCAGCTCAAGAGCATTTTCCGCGGCAAGACCACGAACTGGAAAGATGTGGGCGGTGAAGACAAGTCCATCGTCCTCTACAGCCGGGAGAACAGCTCGGGCACGTACGCGTACTTCAAGGAACACGTTCTCGAGGACGAGGACTTCGCCCCGACGGCACAAACGCTTCCTGGCACCGCAGCCGTGATCAACGCGGTCAGTAAGGATGCGGGCGGCATCGGGTACGGGGGCATCGCGTATGCCGAAGGCGTCCGCACGGTGAAAGTCGCGCCGGCCGGTGGTCAGCCCGTCGAGCCTACGATGGAAAACGCCACGAGCGGCAAGTACCCGCTTTCCCGCTTTCTCAACATCTACAGCGCTGGCAAGGCCAGTGGAGTCGCCAAGGAGTACCTCGACTACGTGCTCTCCGACGATGGACAGAAGATCGTGGAAGGCGTCGGCTACTACCCGCTTCCAAAGGAAGCGACCCCGGCGGCAGAGTGACCGAGCAGGTGCTCGAAGCAGGCGAACGTACCCGCGTCGCAAAGACGAAGCGACGCAGCAGCGTTCGCCGGCGGGGCGCAAAGTCCTCGTTGGCAAGCTCGTTTCGCACGCCGCTTTGGCATCGTGTCGCGGAGCGAATGATCGCCGTTCTCGCGCTGGCCGCGGTTTTGGCGATCGCGCTGATCTTCATTTTCATCGCGCGCGAAGCCGTCCCAATGCTCTGGGAGGCGGAGTTCGCCGAAGAGGTGCAGATGCGGGACCTCTTTTTTGCGAAAGAATGGAGAGGCTACGACGAGCCGGTATTCATCTGGCAGCCGGTGGGCGAGCCAGCGAAATTCAACGTGGTGCCGCTCTTCATCGGCTCGCTCAAGGTGACCTTGCTGGCGATGCTGATGAGCGTTCCACTCGGCGTCGGCTGCGCGATGTTCATCGCCCTCTACGCGCCGCGAGCCGTCCGCGAAGTCGTGAAACCGGTAATCGAGCTCTTGGCGGGCATCCCATCGGTCGTGCTCGGCTTCTTTGCGCTGATGGTGCTCGCGTCCTGGGCCCAGGCGACCTTTGGGTTTCACTTTCGGCTCAATGCCATCGTGGCCGCAATTGGCCTAGCCCTCACGATCGTCCCAGTGATCTTCACGATCTCTGAGGACGCGATCCAAGCGGTCCCGGGTACCCTGACCGAGGCAGCCCTCGCACTCGGAGCCCGTAAGTATCAGGTCGCGCTGCGAGTCGTGCTCCCTGCCGCGATACCGGGCATCGCTGCTGGCGTGGTCCTGGGATTCGGCCGCGCCATCGGGGAAACGATGATTGTGCTGATGGCCTCGGGCAACGCTGCGATCATGGAGCTATTCGACTTCAGCACCAGCGTGCGCACGGTCACCGCAACGATCGCAGCAGAGCTCGGTGAAGTCGCACAGGGCGATCCGCACTGGCG
>CAMYMX010000159.1 GCA_947259605.1 uncultured Polyangiaceae bacterium
TGCTTCGTACATCCACGATCCCGCCGGCAAACCGGCTGATCATCCGACAGGGAGGGGTTTCTGACCTCGGCGGGGTCGTTCGGCTCTGCGAAAAGCATGCGGAGTATTGGGACGGCCTGCTGCCCAGCGCGATACGGTTGAATCGCTTTTTCGAGCGCGCTCTGAAGTCACAGGACGAGATCTTTCAGTTCTGGATCGCCGAGAGCGGGCACGGCGCGATGGTGGGCTGGGAGATGCTGTCCGCCGAGACTGCTGATCCGGCGAATCGACGCCTGACCGCCCAAGCGACGACCTGTCTTGGCCGGGAAAGCTCTGCTCTTGGTCGCATGTTGGCGACCCACGCGATTCGACACGCGGTTCGTACACCGCTTCAGTATGTGTTCGCACGGGTGCCGACGCGCGACACGCTGATGGGCAGCGTGCTCGAAGCGGTGGGTTATCAGGAAGTGGGTCTGATTCCCGAAGCGGCCAAACCGCCCGCGCGTCCCGAGCAGCTCGAGTTCGTCTACGTCGTCGAGCGCTAGGGGCATCGTCCTCGCTTGCCCTCGGCACTGTTTCGGATAAGGTGCCCGACCTGGGAGGCGCCATGGCGACGAAGCGAACGCCGAAGAAGACGACAAAGAAGGCGACCAAGAAGCGAACGAGCAAGGCGCCGCGCAAGGAGACCGCGACGCGCTCTCCACGGGGCCAGGGGCCCGCCAAGAAGCGAGCGAGCAAACCGCCAGGCAAGAGGCGAGCGAGCAAAGCGCCCGCGAGCCGGGCTACCGTGCCCGCGAAACCACGGGCAAAGAAGAAGGCAGCGAAAGCGTCGGCGCCAGTGTCAGCGCCAGCGCCAGTGTCAGCGCCAGCCTCAGCGAAAGCGCCCTCGTCTCGTCCGCCCTCGTATCTCGAAGGGGTGCCGCAGGATCCCGCTGAGCTCGTTTCGGGCCTCTTTCAAGTGTTTCGGGGGGCCGCCAAGGACCTCAAGACCCTGGTCACACAGGCGATTGCCATCAGCAATCACAAGAACGATCCATTCGATCGATGAACGGGTTGAAGCGGATTGCCGTCGTTGGGGCGTCCCTGGCGGGGCTCCGGTCGGTCGAATTCATTCGGCGCGCGAAGTTCGACGGCGAGCTCGTCTTGATCGGCGAGGAGAAGCATCGCCCATACGATCGGCCGCCGCTCTCGAAAGAAGTGCTCCGTGGCGAGGCCGACGAAGACCGCTTGGCGCTGCGTCGGAAAAGCTACGAAGAGCTATGCGTCGAGTTGAGGCTTGGGCAGCGCGCTCAGTCGCTCGACGCCGGCGCAGGGGAGGTTCTGCTCCAAAGCGGAGAGGTGGTTTCCTACGATGGCTTGGTGATTGCAACCGGTGGTGAGGTGCGTGCGCTTCCGAATCAGCCGTCGCTCGAGGGGATTCACGTTCTTCGAACGCTCGATGATGCGTTAGCTCTTCGCGCTGCGCTCGAGACCAAGCCGCGAGTCGCCGTCATCGGTGCCGGTTTCATCGGCGCCGAGGTCGCGGCTTCGGCGCGTCAACTCGGGCTCGAAGTCACGATGATCGAAGCGTTGGAGACCCCACTTGCGCAGAGCTTGGGAACGCGACTTGGACGAATCTTGCAGGAAGTGCATGAGCGTCACGGTGTGAAGGTCCTCTGCGGACGGCGGGTCGAAAGGTTTGGCGGTGAATGCCGTGCCGAAAGCGTATGGCTCGACGATGGCAGCAAGGTCGATTGCGACCTGATCGTGATTGGCATTGGCGTCTCTCCTTCGGTGTCCTGGCTGGGCGGGTCTGGAATCGAGGTCGAAGACGGCGTTCGATGTGACGAAACCCTCGCGACCAACATTCCAGGGGTCGTGGCCGCCGGGGACGTTGCGAGCTGGTACAACCCACTGTTCGAGGAGCGCATGCGGGTCGAGCATTGGACCAACGCGGTCGAGCAGGCGCGTCACGCCGTCTCGACGCTGCTCGCCGCGCCTGGCGAAGCAAAACCGTTCGAGTCGGTGCCGATGTTCTGGTCCGACCAGTTCGACATCAAAATTCAAGGCGCCGGCAGGCCAAAACCTGGAGACGAGCTCACCATCGTCAGACGAGGGCCGGACGAGGAGAAGCTCATCGCCATCTACAGCCGGGCCGGCCGCGTGGTTGGCGCCGTGGCCCTTAATCAGCCGCCCAAGCTCGTCCAGCTTCGGATGCTGATCGGAAAGCGCGGCGGACTTGATGACGCCCTGAAAATCGTAGAGTCTTGAGCGTTCGCTAGGTCGATGTCGAGATTCGAAGCGGTGATGACGTCTGCCGTGCGTGGCTTTTCTTTACGGTCGCCTTCGCGACTGCGGGGTGTGCGGTGCTGCCGATGTTCGATGGCCTGGGTAGCACCTTGGCCGCCATGATCGAGCCAGCCCGGAGCCGGGTGGTGCATGCCACCCTCGACTTCCTCAATCAGGGCAAGCGCTCACGACAGGTCCAGTAGCCAGAGCGGCTCTAGCTCAGTCTGGTGACGCTCGACCGAGATTCGTGCCAGGTTCACCCACGCGCCACATTCATCGAGGATCGCGCTGTCGGCGCTTGCGACCACCGCAGTCGAGGCCTTCAGCAGTTCGTCCACTCGGTCCGCGGTCTTCGCTTGGATCTGCGACCCTTTGTCAGCCGCGGTCGTCCGTACAATCTCCGCAAGTCGGCCGGAGTTCGAAACGGGGCGGTCGATGTATACCGTCACCTCGGATGGCCGAAGCGAATCGACGACGTCGACGAGAATTTCGACGGCGCGCTCGGTCTCCTGCACCAAGCGATAGCTGCCGTGGAAGCTTGCCATATCTCGCAGGCAATCGTCGCGGCCGAGCAGTAGAACGCCTCGGGCCAAGGCCACCTCGATCGTGGTGATCACGTTGAGGCCGTCGATCAGAAGGTGACGAGCGTCCATCATCTCGGGGGCGCATCGCCTCGATGCGCGGTCCTCTCGAGCGGAATCCGAGCAGGCACAGCGCTTTGCTGCAGTGCGTTGGCGACTGCGTAGTCGATAGCGGTCCCCGACGAGCTTGACCGCCGAGGCATCTGAGTATCCTCTGGTCCGGAGCCAGCTCAAGTCGGACACGGCCGCCATCAATGCGGGACGCGTCTGCTCCGAGAACAGCTGCGCATCGATGGGATGCGCTCCGCGGTGACGCCGGGAATCACCCATGCGCGAGCTTAACCCTTGGCTCGGCCGGCGCAAAAACTGCGTATTCGCAACTTCGCCCGCAAGTATTGCCGAAGGGGGAGCGAACAACCCGCTCTCGCGAGGGGTTTTCTGCATGGCACGCACTTTGCTGTGGCTCTGAATGGGTTCCATGCTCACCGAGTCTTCTAGTGTTTTAGCTGTGACCGATCTGACGTCTGCGAGCTACAAGCTCGTGAGCTTCGCCGCCCTCATCGTAGGCCCAACCGATGGCGAGGTGGTCTTGGTTTCAACGTATGGAGGCGGTGGGAGCCGGCGCTCCGAGCCTCCCGCCTCGATTCGTGAGGACGCCGACGGTTGGCGCGACCGCGTAGAGTCCAGGCTTCGCCAAGAGGGTCAGCTCCTCGAGCGGCAACGGCAATGGTGCGCCGATCGCGGTGTTCGCTGCCGGGCAGAGCTCTACGAAGAGGGGCATTGGCCGGACTACGTCTTGCAGAGCGCCAGGCGCTCGCGCGTCGATCTGATTCTGCTCGGCATCCAGCTGACCAACGGAGCGGACCAGCTCAAACCAACCGACATCCGGAGGCTCGCCGCAGACGCTCCCTGTCCGGTGAGCGTGGTCAGGCTGCCCACGCTAGCCGCCTTTTGACGGGGTCGTGAGCCGCCAGCCCTTGACAGAACCGTTGCAGTTTCTTAGCCAGGCCGGATGGCCGACTCCAGCCTGCTCCCGGCGCTCATGGACTACGTGAGGTTCGACGCCGACTGCGCCGTTCGCCTCCAGGCGCTGCGCACTCGGATGGAGCCCTATCACCTGCGCATCGTGGATCGCTTCTACGAGGCCATCCGCCAGGACCCCGGCGCCAGCGCGATCCTGCAGAGCGAAGCTCAGATCCAGCGCCTCCGGTCGTCGCTGCTGCATTGGCTCGAAGGGCTTTTTACCGGACCATACGACGAAGCGTACTACGAGAAGCGCTCGCAAATCGGTCGGGTTCACGTCAAGGTCGGGCTCGAGCAGCGCTACATGCTCAGTGCGATGAATGTGATTCGAACCGGGCTCCATCGCGCGGTGTCGGATTCCGCTTCGGACGGTCTCGGGGTCTTCGAAGATCACAGCGTCATCGACCAGATTTGCGACATCGAGCTCGCGATCATGCTCGAAACCTACCGAGAGGACTATGTGCTCAAGAAGACCGCCGAAGCGGAGTCGCTCGCGGTGATGGGAAGGCTGACGGCAGGGTTGGCCCACGAGGTGCGAAATCCTCTCAACGCTGCCAAGCTTCAGCTCGATGTTCTTCGACGCACGGCCTCCAAGGTCGAGGATGCATCGACGCGCCGGAAGATCGAAAGGCGAACCAACGTGGTGCAGGACGAGCTGCGACGACTGTCGCTTCTGCTCGACGATTTCCTGAATCTGGCGCGCGCGCAACGGATGGACCCAATCCGTTGCAATGCCAGCACGCTGCTAGCCGAGGTCTTGGAGTTGCGGCGTCCGGAGATCGAATCACAGGGCATCGAGTTCATCGAAGACATCGATTCGGTATCCTGTGTTCTTCTCGCAGAGCGCGACCGCCTCAAACAGGTCGTCAACAACCTGATCACCAATGCGGTCGAAGCGGTGGCCAGCAGCGGTCAGCCGAGCATTCAGATCGTCAGTCGGATGCTCAACGATGACCAATGGGAAGTCGCGGTGATCGACAACGGTCCCGGAGTGTCGAGCGAGGTCGTCCGGCGGGCATTCGAATCATTCGTCACCACCAAAGAGGCTGGCACCGGGCTTGGCCTCGCGATCGTCCAGCGCATCGTGGACTTGCACGGTGGCGGGGCGAAGCTGACCTCACTCCCCGAAGGCGGCACGCGCGCGTCCTTTTGGATTCCGATTGAGACTTAGTCGAGCAATGAAGTTTGATAACCCCATTCCTTGACTCGGTATTGGATTTTTCGCTGACTCACGCCGAGGATCTCGGCTGCGCGTGCGGTGGAACCGTCTACTGCATCCAGCGTTCGTAGGATCGCGACCCGCTCGAGCTCAGACATCGTGATGCCTGGAATCAGCGCCATCACCGAGCCGTTTTGCAAGTCCCCGTGAGCCGAGGTCGGCAAGTCTTCGCGTTGGATCAGCGCGTTTTCGCACATGACCACGGCCCGTTCGATCGCGTTCTCCAGCTCTCGAACGTTGCCGGGCCACGGATAGATCATCAGGTGCTGCAGCGCTTCTTCGGATAGACCCTGCACCGGTCGATCGTTTTCAGCGGCGTATTTGTGCAGAAACGCATGGGCCAGCAAGGGGATGTCGCTTCGGCGAACCCGGAGCGGCGGTACGTCGATCTGGACTACTTTGAGCCTGTAATAGAGGTCTTCGCGGAACTTTCCGTCGTCGACGCGTTGCTTCAAGTTGCGGTTGGTTGCCGCCACGACCCGGACATCGACCTTGAGCGTCTCATTGCCTCCGACCCGCTCGAACTCGCGCTCTTGAAGGAAGCGCAGAAGCTTGATTTGGACGCTTGCCGGAATTTCGCTCACCTCGTCGAGAAAGAGCGTGCCGCCATCAGCCTGCTTGAACCGCCCCTCGCGCCGCGTCATCGCGCCCGTAAAAGAGCCGCGTTCGTGGCCAAAAAGCTCGGACTCGAGCAGCGTTTCGCTCAAGGATGCGCAGTTCAGCTTGACGAAGGGTTTGTCTTTACGCTTCGAGTTCTGGTGTATGGCCGCGGCGAGCAACTCCTTACCCGTGCCGGTTTCGCCGTGGATCAGCACGGTCGCTCGGCTTCGAGCGACCTGGGCGATGTTCTTCATCAGCCGCTGCATCGAAGGGTGCTCGCCCAGGATGTTTCCGAGTTGAAAGCGATCCTCGAATCGCTCGCGGAGCTGCGCGGCTTCACGCGAGAGACGGGTTCGATCGAGCGCGCGGTCAACGATCGCCATCACGGCATCGAGCTCGAGGGGCTTGGTGAGATAGCTCTCGGCACCGAGCTTGATCGCTTTGACCGCGGTGTCGATGGTAGCAAACGCAGTCATCACGATGAACGTAGTATGCGGTGACATCGGCCGTCCGCGCTCGATGAGCGACAAGCCGTCGATCCCCGGCATCTTGAGGTCCGTCAAGACGACATCGGGATCGACCTGCTCCATTTGTAGGAGCGCCGTACGACCGTCCGCAGCAGTGCTGACTGAATAGCCGGCGTCGTCCAGGAGCTCTGCGAGTGCACTTCGCGCGTTCGCTTCGTCGTCGACGATCAACACGCGACCTTTGGAGCTTGCGACGTGTACCCGTTTCGCGGTGTCGGAGATGTCGGATGCGGTGTTTACACTAGTCATGGTTACTCAGCTTTCGCATTTGCCGTGCCACGATCTGGCACTTCGATTTCTACACACGAGCGTTCGCGTCGTCGCTTCCGGGAAGTCCTGCCGAATGGGCTGCGGCGAGCTCCATGTACTCCGCGAACGAAGATTCGAGGTCCTCGACGAACTCGTGAACGTCGGGAAAAGACTCCCAGTCCGCGTTCAAACCAAAGTGAAGCCCGCCCGAATAGCTGAACAAAGCGATGCCGAGGTTTTGGTTCTGCATCAGCGGAACCATCGGATAGATGGCTTTCATGGGCGAGCTGAGCAAGAAAAGAGGGAAGGGCGGGCCCGGCACGTTGGTGATGATCAAATTGTAAGTGCGCAGCTTCATCGCGACCAAGTAGAGCTCTGACACGATACGTTTGGTCGTGAGGTCTGCGACTTCTTCGATCAGCTCGGCACCGCCCGTTTGGTTCGACTCCTTCTTTAGCTCGTTCGTCACATGAATGACCTTCCTCAGGCGCTCGAGGGGGTCTGGTTCGGACACCGGCAGATCGGCGAGAAGCAGAGCTACCTGATTGCCAACCGTCGAACCACCGGCTTTGCGAATGTTCACCGGCAGAGCGGTTCGAAACCCTTCCATCGAGTCGACGTCCGAGCCCCGCCGCAACAGGAAGCGACGTACTGCGCCGGTCACCGTGGCCACGACAGCGTCGTTAATCGTGCCGCCCAAGCTGTTCTTGACCCCCTTCACGTCGTCGAGCGCGAATCGAACCCAGTCGAACCGGCGGTAGGGGCTGATGTCCTGCTCCGTGAAAATCGTTCTCGGAGCGGGTTTCATGCCTGAGCGGAGCAAGCTCGATAGGCCCTGGAAGTTCTGCTGAACCCGCGGCAAGAAGTGGCTCAGCTTTCGAAGACCGTCGATTCGGTGGTTGGTTTCCCCGACGAGAAGCTGTG
>CAMYMX010000160.1 GCA_947259605.1 uncultured Polyangiaceae bacterium
GTGAGCATGGACGGCGTGCATGACCGAGCCAGCGCCAAGAAAGAGGCAGGCCTTGAAGAAGGCGTGCGTGAAGACGTGGAAGAAGCCCGCCGCGAAGAAGCCGACGCCCACTGCAGCGAACATGAAGCCGAGTTGGCTCACGGTGGAGTAGGCGAGAATCTTCTTCATCTCGCGTTGGACCACCGCAATCGATGCGGCGAGCAGCGCGGTCAGAGTGCCGGTGACCGCGATGATGGCCATCGCCACGTCCGAGGTGATGAACAGCGGAGACAAGCGGCAGCAGAGGTAGACGCCGGCAGTGACCATGGTGGCGGCGTGGATGAGGGCGGAGACCGGGGTCGGGCCGGCCATAGCGTCCGGAAGCCAAACGTAGAGCGGAATCTGAGCGCTCTTGCCGGTGCAGCCGAGGAAAAGGAAGACACAGGCGACCGTTGCGAGACTGGGCATCACGCCAAAAATCCCGAATGGGAAGTCGGCCCGGAACTGGCCGCCCATCGCCGCCGCGTTGATGTCGGTAAACTCGAACGAGCCCGCGACGCCAACCAAGATGAACATGCCCACCAGGACGCCGAAGTCGCCGATCCGGTTGACGACGAACGCTTTGCGGCCGGCCGCCGCGTACACGCGGTTCTCGTACCAAAAGCCGATCAGCAGGTAGGAGCAGAGACCGACGCCCTCCCAGCCGACGAACATGACGGGCAAGCTGCTCCCGAGGACCAGAATCAGCATCGAGGCCATGAACAGGTTCAGAAAGCTCATGAACCGCGGGTAGCCCTCGTCCTCGCCCATATAGCCGATGCTGTAGAGATGAATCAGGCCGCCGACGCCGGTGACCACCAGGGTCATGACGCCGCTGAGCGAGTCCATCAGGAACCGGACGTTGATCGCGACGACATTGCCGCGCGGAAGGCTGAGAGAGAACCACTCGTAGAACTGATAGGTCAGCGCTGGATGCTCTGTTTCGTGGCCGCTGAGCCCGTAGAGCTCGATGAACGCGGTGACGGCAAGCCCAAAGGAAACCGCGACGGACCCGACACCGACCAGGGTGACCAGGGCCTTGGGCATGTACCGCCCGACGAGCCCGTTCACGATCGCCCCGCCCAAGGGGAACACAATGATCAAGAGGAGCAGAATCTGCTGATGTGCTTCGTCGTGCATGGGTTCAGTACTTCAGCAGGCTTGCGTCGTCGGTATCGATCGTCTTTTTGATTCGGTAGTACGCGATGAGAATCGCCAAGCCGACGGCCGCCTCGGCAGCCGCGACGGCGATGACGAAGAAAGCAAAAACCTGCCCATCGTGGTTCGCCGGGTTGACGCGATTGAATGCAAGCAAGACCACGTTGACCGAATTGAGCATCAGCTCGATCGACATGAGCTGGATCAGCATGTTGCGACGGGTCAAAAACCCTGCAGCCCCGATGCCGAACAAGACCGAGGCGAGCGCGAGATATGTTCCGACTCCCATCGCTTCTTACTCCGTGCGGCTCCGCGCAATCGCAATCGAGCCAATGATGGCCACCAAGAGCGTGATCGAAATCACCTCGAAGGGGACGAGCGCCTTGGAGTAGATCGCCATGCCAAGGCCCTCGACCGTGCCAAAGTCTTCGGCTGCCGCCCCCCAGGGCAGATCGAAATAGGCAAGCGAGGTAGAAACCGCCAAGACGATCGCGATCGTGACGGCAAGGCTCAAGGTGCGTGAGGCGAATCGCCCCTCAATCGCTCTCACCTCCGAGGCCGGACCGATGAGCATGATGACGAAGACGAACAGGACGACGACCGCGCCGGCGTACACCAGAAGCTGCAGGGCGGCCAAGAGCTGTGCATTGAGCGTGAGGAACATCCCGGCCAGCGAGATGATGTGAATCAAAAGGCCAATCGCCGCGCGAAGCGGGCGGCGCGCCGAAATCGTGACCAGGCCGCCAGCCATGGCAAAAATCGCCGTCGTCACGAACAAGATGGTTCCGGGGCTGGTCACGCACGCCCCTCTACCATGGCGCGCACACTCTCGTCGTGCCGGACACCCTCGGGTACGCCGCGGCTTGCGGCTTGCATGAACTCCTCGCGGAACTTCTGCACCATCCCGAGCATCGGCATCGCGGTGCCATCGGCGAACGCGCAAATCGTATTGCCCATCATGTTGTTCGAGATGTTGACCAGAAGCTCGACGTCCTCGACTTTGCCGCGGCCTTCGCAAAGGTTGTCCAGCACGTCGACCAGCCAGCCCGTTCCTTCGCGGCAAGGCGTGCACTGACCACAGGACTCGTGCTTGTAGAAGCGCATCAGGTTGCGGCAGGCCTCGACCATGTTGACTGTGTCGTCCATGACGATCGCGCAGCACGTGCCGAGCATCGTGCCGAGCGCCCGATAGGTGTCGACACCCATCGGTACGTCGATTTCGCTCTGGCCGTGCCATTTGTGCAGCGGATGCGTTTCGGCCGGTGCGTCGACCTTGCGGCGCGGATCGAGCACGGGCGTCGAGGAACCTCCCGGGACGACCGCCTTCAAAGAGCGATCGCCGAGCATGCCGCCTGCATAGTCTTCGATGAGCTCCCGCATGGTAATGCCGACGGGCGCTTCGTAGAGACCCGGGTTCTTCACGTGGCCGCTCACCCCGTAGATTCGAACACCGCCATCCCCCGGAAGTCTGCTCAGGGCGGACCAAGCCTCGCCACCCATCTCGACGATGTCAGGCACCGACGCAATCGTTTCGACGTTGTTGACGATGGTCGGCATCCCGAACGCGCCTTTGACCGCCGGGAACGGTGGCTTGAGCCGAGGCTCACCGCGGCGTCCTTCCAGCGAGTTGAGGAGGGCCGTCTCCTCGCCGCAGATGTATGCCCCTGCGCCCGAGTGGACGTAAACCTCAATCGCGTGGTCGATCCCAAACGGCCGCTCGCCCAGGTAACCCGCCTGACGCGCCTCCGCGATCGCCTGCTCGAGCCGGCCGATCGAGAACGCAAGCTCGCCTCGCACGTAGATGTAGGCCACGTGCGCATCGATCGCGAAACAGGAGATGATCGCCCCTTCGATGAGCCGATGCGGGTCGAGATCCATGATGCTGCGGTCTTTGAAGGTCCCGGGTTCGCTCTCGTCCGCGTTGATGACCAGATAGATCTCGTCGCCCTCGCGCTTGTTGAGGAAGCCCCACTTCACGCCGGCTGGGAAACCGGCACCGCCACGGCCGCGGATGTTGGCCTTCTTGACCTCTTCCTTGAGATCTGCGGGCTTTCGGGTCGTCAGCGCTTCCCGGGCGATCCGGTAGGCGCCGGCGGGCTCCGCATTGGCGAGCTTCCAGCTCTCTGCAATGCCGTACCGCGCGGTCAGCAGGGGCTTGGCCGGCTCGTTCATGATTCGTCGCCTCTCTCGTCGGCCGGAGGTGGGGGTTGGCTAGCAAGCCGTACGGCCTCTCGACTCGGCGGCGGGGGCGCCGAGCTCACGCTGTTACGGTCTCCTGCCTCACCACCCGTCGGCGCGCGAAAGCTTGCGAATGTGGAGAACTCCGCGGCGGCAGCCTCCGCGCCCTTGGCAGCGTGCGTGTCGATGATGCGGTCGAGCAACTCCAAATCGAGGTTCTCGTAGTAGTGGTCGTTGATCTGCACCATTGGAGCCTGCCCGCAGGCAGCCAAACACTCGGCCTTGAGCAGGGTGAACTTCCCATCCGAGCTGGTGTGGCCGGCCTTGCAACCGAGCTTGCTCTCGAGACGCTCTTGAATCGCTTTGCCCCCGCGGAGGTCGCACGAAAGCGTTCGGCAGACCCAAACGACGTTCTCGCCGACCGGTTCATCGAAGAACATCGTATAGAAGGTCACGACGCCTTTCACGATTGAAGTCGAGAGCTCCAGACGCTCCGCGACGTACTCGACGACGTCAGGGCTGATCCACCCGTTCTGTCGCTGGCAGAGCCACAGGATGGGCAAGAGCGCCGCTCGACGCTCGGGATAGCGGGTCAATACGTCGTCGACCTGTTGTTCGCGTTCCGGCGTAAGCGCAAAAGCCATGGCAGGGCGCCCGGACGCTAGGCCCGCCGGGCTCCCCTGTCAAGGTCGCCAGAACAGTGGTAAATCCCGCCGCTCATGACGGAAGACGCACGACAGTCCCCTTCGCGAAATATCGGACTCTGGGTCGGCTTAGGGTGCCTCGGTGTCCTGGTCGTGTCCTGCTGCCTGCTTACCTTTTGGGTGCAGTCTTACGGCATGCGATTCATCCTCGGCCAGGGCGAGGGCACCCAGATGTGGATTTCGCGGCACGTTCTGGTTGGCGCCCTCGAGGGAACGCGAAAGACCTGCACCAACGGGGCGATCAGCGAGGATGCCTTGCCTTGGTTTCACCCGAATATGCCGTCGGAGACACGGAACCTAGCCTGCTCGCTCGATGCAGCGATGCTTCAGGCGCTCGCTGAGCCGGAGCGGAGTACGAGTGTTTCGATCGGGCAAACGGACTGGGCCACAAGTGCGTCCGAGATCGGCATGGACCCGACGCTTTGTTTCGCGCACCGCACCGAGGACGTGAGCGCGGTCGGGTGCTTCGACCCCGACGGCAGCTCGGGTGCGATCCCGTATCAGATCATTGATCTGAGTCTGACTCGTCCGTGACTTCGAGAGGCGTCCGGCGGTACGCCACGGTCAGCCCAGCGCTGCCCGGATGACCGCGTGGCCGCAGCTGGAGCATCACGCAGGGCTCCGAACCCTCGTCGGTCATGCAGTTCGTCAACCCGGCGAAGGTGCGATTCTGGCGCAGCCCGTGCCAGTCGACACCGACGGGAACATCTCTCTCCCGCGGATATCGAAGCGACGATACAGAGCCGTCCCTCTCGATGAAGAGGAGCTCGGCCTGGAGCACGTTCGGGTCCTGCGAAAACGCGAAATCGAACATCCGCCAAAACATCGCTTCGCCGTGCTCGAGTTGCGCTTCGCTAATTACGTGGCCCGATGAACGAAACCGCTCGAGGAGCGGCTTCATGTTGTTGGGGAGCGAGTCCTCGTCCCCGTTGACAGCGCCGACGAGCAAGCGCTTTCGGGCAACATCGGTTCGGAGCTCAAGAAGCTTCAACGCCCGCGATCGCAGCTCAGCGAAGTTCTCGACGTAGGGCTGAGCGGCCCGAACCGCCTCCGCCCTCCCCGTGCAACCGCCCAGAAGCGCTTGGAGTGCCAGCAGCCAAGCGCTGACGAGGACCCATCCAAAGCGGGCGCGCATGGCACTTACAGTAGTCGACGAGCCGCACAAGCCCAACTAAAGTTCACCTGATGGCGCTCATCGAATTCCGAGGGGTCAAGAAGGCCTTTGGGCCTAAGGCCGTGTACCGCGACCTGAACCTCGACGTCAACGAGGGCGAGGTGCTGACCATCATCGGTGGCTCCGGGCAAGGCAAAAGCGTCATGCTCAAAATGCTGATTGGCCTCTTGGAGATCGACGGAGGCACCATTTTCTTCGATGACAAACAGATCTCGGGGATCACGGAGGCAGAGTACGCAGCGGTCCGGCGGCGAGTGGCGATGCTCTTCCAGGCGAGCGCCCTTTTCGACTCACTCAACGCAAAGGAGAACGTGGCGTACGGGCTCCGGGAGCAGCTCGACATGAGCGAAACACAGATCGCGGAACGAGTCCGCGAGTCGCTGACGTACGTAGGGCTTCCTGGCACCGAGGAGACCTGGCCTGCCGACCTGTCCGCTGGGATGAAAAAACGGATCGCACTTGCAAGAGCGCTGGCGATACGGCCTCAGGTCTTACTCTATGACGAGCCGACGACGGGGCTCGACCCGATCAACGTCACGCGTATCGCCGACCTCATCCAATATCTGAACGACACCCTGGATGTCACCTCCGTGGTGGTGACGCACGACATGGACACGGCCCTGGCGATCAGTGACCGCATTGCAATGATCCACGAAGGCTTTGTGATTTTCTCCGGAACGCCGGACGAGCTGCGGGCCTCCGACAACCCTCAGGTCCGCGACTTCGTCGAAGGCAACGCTCCGGTCGACGAAGACACCGAAACTCTGCTAAGGAGTGCGGGGTAAGGGGCTCCGAAGGGCAACAAATGAAGACGACTGCCGGTACTCGCCTTCGTGTGGGCATTTTCGTAATGGTCTCCCTGGTGATCGGCGCGAGCATTGCCTTTGCCATCGGGTCGCAGAAGAACGTCTTTTCGCCCAAGACGACGTACTACGCGATCTTCAACGACGTCGGGGGCTTACAGAAGGGGAACACGGTCCGGGTTGCCGGTGTGAACGTCGGCTCGGTCACCGAGGTCACCATTGGCGATTCGGGACGCATCGAAGTCTACTTCCGCGTGATCGACGACGCGGCTCACCTCATCCGAGGTGAGGCGGGCGCTGCGCTAATTGGGGAGGGGCCCAAGCCCAGCTTTGCCGCGATCGGCAGCAAAGGCCTTCTCGGCGATCGGATCGTCGAGATCACGGTTGGCTTCGACGAATACCCCGAGTGGGATCCCGAGCAAGCGATTCCGGTCTCGGTCGGCGGCGGGATCATGGCTTTGGCCGAACGTACGCTCGTCGAAGTAGAAGGAACGGCCCACAACCTTCGTCTCGCCACAGACCCGTTCTCTGATCAGGAGTTCTCGAACGACCTGAAGGAAACCGCTCGCAATCTCGCGAAGGCAAGCGGCGTCATCGCGAACGGGGACGGTACAATCGGACGTCTGATGAACGACGCCGAGCTCGGCCGAGATGTGAAGGGCGCGGTGAAGGAGCTCCGCGCGGCTGGAAAACAAGTCGCGCAGCTCAGCAAAAACCTCAACAAGATCAGCGAGGACATCCAGACGAACCAAGGCACCGCGCACGCCCTGATTTATGGGACCGAGGGCGCCGACGCGATTCGCAACATCCGCGACACCTTTGACCAGCTGAACACGATCTTGACCGACGTTCGTCAGGGAGACGGCGCAGTCAACCAGCTCATCTACGGGGAGCTCGGCGACTCGTTCATGGACAACCTGCAAAACGCGAGCGACGACATCGCCTTCCTCACCAAAGAGGCGCGCGAGGGCAAGGGCACCGTAGGGGCCCTGCTGACGGACCCTTCGGTCTATGAAGACATCAAGCGACTGGTTGGCGACCTCGAGCGCAACGACATTCTTCGGGCGCTGGTGCGCTACTCGATCCGCCGCGACGAAGGCCGAGAGCCCGTCGAAGTCACCGAAGAGTAGACCCATGCGGGCCTATCTCGACCTGCTGCGGAACGTGCTCGACAACGGTGTCATGCGCGACGACCGTACGGGCACGGGCACACGAAGCTTGTTCGGCTATCAGATGCGCGTCGACCTTCGTGACGGTTTCCCTTTGCTGACGACCAAGAAGCTCCACCTGAAATCGATCATTCACGAGGTTCTGTGGTTTGTACG
>CAMYMX010000161.1 GCA_947259605.1 uncultured Polyangiaceae bacterium
GCCGGGCACTTCGGCCTCGTCGTTGGCAAGCAGGCCATGTCGTTCAGCTGGCCGACCGTTGCCGCCTGGGTGCGCTGGCGGGAAGGTGTCGGCCCCGAGCCTGCTGCGCTCCAAGCGCCGGCACCACTCGAGGAGCCGGACGAAGCGAGCTTTGATGACGTCGATTTCGATATCGAGCTCTTCTATCGAACCATCGTCGGCACCGTGGGCGCTTGGTGGCAGCGAGTCGGCCGAGCCGCGACCGATCTCGGCGAGGAGCTCGACAACCTGCGTTGGCAAGTGCCTCGCCTCAGTGTTCTTCAACAGATGCAGCCCGAAACCCGGGTGAGCCTGGGTCTTGCGCTTTCCGAAAAGGCGCACGCCGATCCGGAAGGAACCTTCTTTCTTTGGCAAGGACGTGCTCTGTCCTACGCGCAGGCGGACCGCCGCGTCGACAATGTCGTTCGGGGCTTGATTCGCTGCGGTGTTCGCCGCGGCGAGCCGGTTGCCGTTTTGATGGGCGCGCGCCCGAGCTACCTTTCGATGACCGCCGCGTTGAGCCGCCTTGGTGCGGTGCCGATTCTGCTGAGCCCGAGCCGTTCGCGCGCCACGCTCGAAGATGCGCTACATGGCTCGGTGCCGCGTTTCCTCGTTACCGACCCCGAGAACGCGGCTCTCGGCAAGGAGCTCCTTGGCCAGGTCCTCGTCCTCGGTGGCGTGGGCGAAGAGCGCTCGCTGCCATCGGGCGTCACCGACATGGAGCAAATCGACCCCGATGCGGTGGAGCTTCCCGGCTGGTATGAGCCAAACCCGGGGCTTGCCCGCGATTTGGCGATGATCATTCTCACCGCGGGGAGGGGAAAGAGCCCCCGTGCGGCCAAGATCACCAACCAACGCTGGGCCTTCTCGGCCTATGGCGCCGCTGCCGCCTGCACCTTGTCGCCGCGCGACACCGTGTATTGTTGCCTGCCGTTGCATCACCCGGCCGGCATGCTGGTGACCGTGGGCGGCGGCCTCGTGGGTGGTTCCCGCCTGGCACTCGCCACGGCGTTCGACCCCGATGCGTTCTGGGACGACGTACGTCGATACGGCGCGACGGTGGTCTTCTATGCGGGCGAGATGCTGCGCGAGCTCTTTCGGGCCGAGCCTTCCGCTTCAGACAATCAGAACCCAATTCGCCTGTTTGCGGGAAGCGGCTTACGGCGCGACGTCTGGCAGCGCATCGTCGATCGATTCGGTCCGGTTGGCATTTTGGAGTTCTATGCAGCCACCGAAGGCAATGCCGTGCTCGCCAACGCCTCGGGTGAAAAGGTGGGCGCGCTCGGTCGTCCGCTTCCGGGGAGCGCGGAGGTCGCGCTGGTCCGCTATGACTTCGAGGCCGAGGAATTCGGACGCGACGAGCATGGCCTTCTGGTTCGGTGCGAAGACCACGAGTCCGGTATTTTGCTCGCGCGACTTGACGCCGACCATCCGCTCGCGAGCTTCACCGGAGGCGACGAGGCCGGTCGGCGCCTGCTTCGAGGAGTCTTCGAGCCTGACGACACCTGGTTCGTCACCTGGGACGTGCTGCGGCGCGATGGCGACGGTGACTTCTGGTTCGTCGACCGGGTCAGCCGTATGCTGCGCACCGCGGCGGGAATCGTCGCGACCCGGTCGATCGAAGATGCGCTCTATGGTTTTTCGGCCCTTCGACACAATGTGGTGTACGGGATCCAGCAAGACGGGTTCGATCGACCCGTCGCGGTCGTCGTCACCGACGGTAATCGAGGGCTGGATCTGCAAGCTTGGAACGAGTTCGCCGCAGGACTGGACCCAAGGGAACGGCCACACTGGGTCAAACGCCTCGAAGGCATCCCGATGACCGACGGCTTTCGCCCGGATAAATCAGCGCTCGAACTCGCTGCTCTCGGTGAAGGCGCCGAGCTCCTCGCATATGACGAACGCGCCCAGCGATACGGCGCCGCGCCCCGTCACGGCTCCGAAATCGGCGTCTAGGCAGCGCTTCGACTGTACAAAAATCGCGCCGGCCCCACTCTCTTGCTACATACGGTCTCGATGAACCCCCGAGCTCTCCTTTTACCCTTCGCTTTGTTGACGGCGCTTCTCTTCGCCTGTGCGAAACCGATCAACGACGGCGGCGCGTGCTTCCAAACATCGGAATGCCGTGGCGGTTCGGTCTGTGTCGAGACGGTCTACGAGGTGCCCGAGGGCGTCAATGCGACATACTGCATGAAGGTCTGCGAGCCCGAGCAGGTCCGATGTGCGAGCGGAGCATCGTGCCTGCAATCGGCAGACGTGCTCTACGGTGCCGGAGGCATCGGTGGCCAGGGAGGGGCAGCTGGCGAAGGCGGCACGACTGGTGAAGGGGGCATGGGCGGTGAGGCCGGCATCGGCGGCATCGGCGGCACTGGCGGCATCGGCGGCATCGGCGGCGCCGGCGGCATCGGCGGCACTGGCGGCATCGGCGGCATCGGCGGCGCCGAACCCGAGCTCTGGCTCTGCTTACCCGGACAGCTCGAGAACCCGGACTACTTCCCGCGAGACATTGGATTCCTCTGCGATGTCAGCCTCGACTGCGTCCTCGGTGGGGTCTGCGTGTGCATTCCCGGAGCGACCTGTGAGGGAGAGGGCAGGAACGGCCCGACCTGCCAGCGGATTTGCGACCCGACCGCCATCAACGAGTGTCCGCGCGTGGCCGAAGTTGCGCCTGAGTGCACCGATCTGGGGGACGGCCGCGGATTTTGCGACCCAACGACCATCATGCTCGACCGGTAGTGCGGGTACCTTGATTTGGCCATTTACGTGGGCCGGTCGGAACATTAGACTCACTCGGTCATGCCCACACCCCAAGAAACAGTCGACGCCCTTCGTTCCTATTTGCGCTTGCACCCCGAGGAGGTCGGACGCGCGGTTCGCAGCGCCTTGGGCCTCAGGGTCGGCGTCCCCGTCGCTGCCCTGCGTTGGCTCGGCCAGCAGGCGGAGCGCAGCGGCAAGGTCGAGGATTTTCACATCGACTCGGTTCCGCCGGGCCTTCGTCTATCGGGCAATGTCGACTTGATGAACACACCGATTCGCGCAGGCGCGATCGTTTTTGTAGAGCGCATCGTGTTCAACGATGAGCAGCTGACCGTGGCGCTTCGGCTCGAAGAGGTGAAGCTCAAGCTCAACGGTGAGTCCGACTCCCCGATCGCTGCCTTGATCAAATCCGGAGCGCTGGACCTTTCGAACCCGGGGACGCTGGTGAACTTCATGCCGGGCCGCTCTCCGGTTCTGGCCGAGGCCAACGGGAACCGAATCGTGCTCGACCTGATGCGCGATCCGAAGATTGGCAAAAACCCGCTCGTCCGGCGGGCCGTCTCCTTGCTGACTTCGTTCGTCACGCTGCACGGCGTCGAAACCGACCAGCGGCACGTCGATATCGCGTTCCGCGCGCTTCCGACCGGATTTGGCGGGGCCTTTCGCTCGGTTCGCCAGAACGTCCTGCTGCCCGGGATGAGCCGTTTCCTCCCGCGGGCGAGGTAGCGCGCCATGCCGACCTGCCGATCGTGCAAGGACGAGGTTGATGAGCTCGTGGCCGTCAAGGCAGACGGGCGCCGCTAGCCGGGCGTCCCATCACGACCGCTCAGCTTCCGGGCGACGGCTCGCCGGACGTCGGCTCGGATTCGGGCTCCGGCGCGTGGGGCGTCGCACGGTTGCGAAGCGCCTCGAGCTCTTCTTCTGCGAACTCGAGCTCGAGCTCGGCGCGGCTACGCGCGGCGACGGCTCTGGCAACGGCGTCCTGGAGGTCTTTGGATTTCGAGAGCTCGGCGTTCAGGCGGGCGTCGAGCGCGGCGATCTCACCCTGAAGCTCTAGTCGGCGCTCGCCTTCTCGGTCGAGTCGTCGCTGGATGCGCTCGGCGCGTTCTTGCTCCGCGCTCAGCTGCCGTGCCGTCGCAGTGAGCTTCTGATTCGCACCGGCGAGCGAGCGCTCCGTCGCGGAAAGGTCACGCTCGGTTTCGGAAAGGTGCTGCTCGATCGTCGCCTTCTCTTGGCGGTTCTGTGCGAGCTTCTCGCGCGTCCGCGTCAGGCGTCGCTCTTCGTCTTTGAGCTGCGTTTTCAGAGCTGCGACCTGCCCGTCGGTGCGCGCCAGGCGCTTCGCGAGCTCGGTGCGCGTCAGCCGGCTCTGCGCATAGCGGAGCTCCAGCTGTTCGGCGATCTCGCGCGTGTCGGCGAGGTCCCGGCGAAGATCCGACGCGGTGAGCTTGGCTCGTTGAGCCACTTCGCGCTGGGTTTCGGCCTGCTGATAGAAGACGGTCACCGCGGCGCCCGATGCTCCGAGCAGGGCGAGCGCCAGTGGAATCGTCCAACGCAGAATCGTCTTCACGCGTTGACGACGCTCTTCGGGGAGCGACAGCGCCGAGAGCTCCCCGACAAGCTCTTCGGCCGTGGGCCGCTCGGCGGCGTCGAGACTCAGCCAGCGTTGGAAGAACGGGGCGAGGTATTTGAGACCTTTTCGGTTCGGTGCACCGGGCGTCTCCTTGGAGCGATTTTCGATGAACGTGTCGACCGCCCCCGCGGCGACGTCCTCTTGGGTTTCCGGCTCCAGGGCGTTCCGAAGTGAAAGGGCCAGCGCGAATACGTCGGCCTTGTTGCTCACCACGGGTTTGCTCTCGACCGTTGCAAACTGTGCAGCGACCTCGGGCGCGAAGTACGTCGGCGTCCCCGCGACCACCATCTCGGCCTCGGTCGCGGCCACACCAAGGTCGAGAAGCACCGGCGTGACTTCCTCTGCGCCGAACCCTGGAATCCGAGCGAGAAAGATGTTTTCCGGTTTGACGTCTTGGTGGCGCACCCCTGCGGCGTGCATCGCGGCGAGCGCACGCGCGAGTGGCTGAAAGATCGAAAGCGCTTCGGCGCGATTCAAGGGCTCGCGCTGCAGACGTGACTCGAGCGTCTCCCCGTCGTACCAGGGCATGACGAACCAGAGCCGCTCCTCGAACCAGCCGTGGTCTTTGAACTGCACGATCGACGGGTGGAAAACCGAGGCGATGAGTCGCAGCTCCCGCAGTGCCGATTGCTTGGCCGACTTCGAATGCGCAGGCTGGTGCAACATTTTCAGGGCGACCACATGCCCCGGAACTTCGGTGTCCTTGGCACGGTACACGTCTCCAAACGCACCCAGCCCGACGCGCGCCTCGATCGAGTATCGCCCGCCGACGATCGTGCCATTGGACAAGGGCTCGACGATTTCGTTCTCCTCGCCTGGTGCACGCGGCGCGGCTTCGAGAGCAAACGCCTCGATGATGACGCGACCCAAGCGGCTCGCGTCGGAAACGCCGTGATCCGCGAGAATCCGTCGCGCCTGCGCCATGGCCGCATCCACCCGCTCTTCCATCACCTCCGGCGGCTTGCCGTAGACGAACGCCAGCTCTTCGATGCTGAGCTCCCGCGCGTGGCGAAGCTCCAAGAGCTCAGAGTCTTCGTTGCTGAGGTCGAAGCGCAGCCCATTGAGGGGGCTCGTGGAGTGATGCGCGGAGGGAAGGGCGCGCCAGGGCAGCCCCTCCAACACTTCCTTGGTCGGCGCCTCGTGTGGGCGGCTCTGGTTGTGCATGTAGCCGCGGGCAGCCCTGTAGAGCCTCGCGCGGATGCCAGGCTCCTGAAGCAATTCGTCGCTTTCGGTTTTCGCGACGAAGGCGCGAAGCTTCGCGAGGTAGTGTTCCGCGCGCTCGGTGGAGCCGGTCCGAATCGCAAGGTACTGCCGCAGACCTTCGGCGTAGTAACGAAAGGCGCGGCCGTGCAGGACGTCGACGATCGTCTGTGGTTGACCGTTCGAAAGCGCGATGGACGCGGCCGCTTGGGTAAGCGCCGCGTCGCCCTTCCCGAGTGGGCTCAGTTGATTTAGAAGAAAGGGGACGGTGCCCAGAGTTCCCATGGTTGCCTCGTACAAAGTGGGGAACTGTAAGGATGGGTCACCCTAGAGGCGGCACTCAACAAAACCGCAAGGCGAAGCTGCGTTCTGCGGGCGCTAAATTTGCGTTGCACCGGGTTCGGGCCCAAGGTGTCCACGTCGTGTTTCATTGGCGCCTGGGATTATGGTCGATTCTCGGCTGTGTAGTTTTCTATGGCTGCACACCGAAGCAGGGTCCTGTCACCGCTCCGGTCGAAAGCGAGGCCAAGCCTGGGCCGACGGTCGCTCGCAGCGCGGACGGCAAAGCACACGGCGAGGTCGATGCCGTCACGGCCGATGAAGACGGTCACCTTCTGCTCGATCTCGGCGAAGACTGGACCCCATACATTCTCACCGAGGGATCGGGAGACGAGGTTCCGAAGCCGAGCGAGTACCGTGCGACCTATCTGGCATTGGCGCGAGGTGAGTTTCCGGACGACCGTCACGGTTATCGCGCCAAGAAGGACCAGTACCTCGAGCTCTACGGCATCTTGCCGAATCTGTCTTTGCTGAGGCAGCGCTTCGCGGAGGTCCGCGTGCTGCAGTGCGCCGAGCAGCTCGACCTGGTGCCCCTTCAGGAGTTCGAAGGATTTCTCGCCTATCAGAAGGGCCGCCGCCCCGCACGTCGCCTTGCGCGCTACGAGCTCCTCAAGCCGAAGATGGCCGCGCTCGTCGAGCGTGCCCAAGTCGAAAGCCTCGATCAGGTAACCCGCGCGCACACCGCGGACGCTGACGAGTGGGAGAAGGTAGAGGAATACCGGACCGTGGCGCCCGAGATTGTGGCCATCGCCGCCGCGCAGGCCCGGCTCGAGTGCGAAGGCTTTTTCGAAGGCCGCGGCGAGTACACGCCCGGCCTGTTCGATTGGCGCACGCACGAAGCGCTTGCGGAGTTCGAGCGTCGGCATCGCGTCTACGGTTGGGGCTTCATCGGGAAAGACACCCTGGCTGTGCTGCAGGAGACGCCGCAAGAGACCGAGCGGGAGGCCTTGATTCGAATGCTGACCGAGCGCGCGATGCACGCCGCAGAAGTCATCGAAGATGGCAGCACATCGTTTTTGCGCGACGGTGAGCCGCGTACTTACAAGGCCGAGGACGGGCGCGAGCTACAGATTCCAAACTTCGAAGCCGAGCTTCGCGAGCGCGTCATCGAGGCATTCGGCCTTCAGACGCCCGAATCGACCTACGCCTGGCTGGAATCGCTTGGCGAGATTCCCGCGGAGAAGGTCATCGCCCTGCAGGGCATCGAGCGGCCTCCCTACTACAGCGACGCCATGGACCTGAGCGTTTCGATCGATCGGGGCGACGTCTGGTTCGAGTTCCCTTACGGCGAAGAGGGCAAGGCGCGTTCTCAACCGGTGAGCCGCCGGCCACGGCTCACGATCCACGTCAAGTACAACGGGCAGAAGATTCCTCTCG
>CAMYMX010000162.1 GCA_947259605.1 uncultured Polyangiaceae bacterium
GCACCGGGCGGAGATCTGCGTCGACAAGCTGTGGAACTTCGACTCGCCGACGGGCCTGCAGGGTTTGATCGAGCTTCGCGCTTTTGCGACCATGCCCGAGGTCGAGCAGCAGTCGCTCGCAGCGCTGTTCGTTCGAGCGATCCTCGCGATGCTTGCGACCAGGCCATGCACGGAGCCTCTCGTTCGCTGGGACGCCACGCTTCACGACGCGTACATGCTCCCGACCCTCCTCTTGCAGGACCTGCGGGCGATTTGCGCGGACCTGGCCGCCACCGGGCTCCATTTTGATCCCCGTTGGTTGCAGCCACTCCTCGAGCAGCGCTTCCCCGTGCTTGGACGCTTCGGGCTCGCGGGGGGCGAGGTGCTGGTCCGGCAGGCGCTCGAGCCCTGGCCGCTCATGGCCGAAATTGCCGACGGTGGAACCACGTCACGGGTCGTCGACAACTCCACCGACCGCATCGAGGTTTCCGCATCGCACCGGGCTGTGCTTGGGGAGAGCCGGGTGCTCGTCAACGGAGTGGCCCTTGCGATGCGCGAGGTCGACGGCGCACTCGTGGCGGGTGTGCGCTACAAGTCGGCAGGGGGCTGGCCTGCGTTCCACCCGCACATCCCCGTGCAGTCGCCGTTGGAGATCGAGGTGGTCGACGGCGCGAACCGCGTTCTTGCGTCGAGCAGATACTATTACTGGAACCCCGAAGCTCCGCGCTACGACGGCCCCCCTGCTGACGGCGCGGAGGCGCGAGCGCGTCGAATTGCAAGGTGGCAGCCATCAAAAGAGCGCTTGGGCACGACACAGATTCCGGAAAAGCCCGTCTACGCTGCCGAGAACCACTACACGCTCGACCTTCGCCGGCAACCGCCCATCGATGAGCGCGCTCGTTAGCCGTCGACGATACGAACCGACGGCGAAGGAAGCGGTAACTTTGGCAGCTCGAGGAACGCGGCCTTCAGGCTGTCCTGCCAGGAGCGCCGGAGCTGGCGCAGGTACTCGTCGTCTTCGCCAAAAGTCACCTGGCTTCCTGAACGTTGGGTGCCGGCGGAGTACAGCAAGAGGTCGATCGGCGGGCCCACGCTTGCGTTGCTTCGCATCGTCGAATCCATCGAGACGAGCGCACAGCGGCCAGCGACTTCGAGGCTGAGCTCGTGCTCGATGATGCGATCCAGGATCGGCTTGCCGTACTTGTCCTCGCCAATCTGTAGGTAGGGCGAATGACGAGAAACTGGGATGTAGTTGCCTTCGGGGTAGATGAGGAGGATCGAATGGCCCCCCCCTTGAATCTGGCCGCCCAGAATGAAGCTCGCGCCCGACTGAAACTTTTCGTCCTTTACGCGCTTGTTGTGCTTCTGCTGCTCCTCACGGCTGAGGCGGCCGATGTAGTCTGCCGCGCCGGTCAAGTGCTTCACCGTGTTCAAGCTCAGCTCTACGCCATCCTGCATGTCGTGGCGTAGGCGCGTCACGACCGCGCGGCTCGTCGCGAGGTTGCCCGCGCTCAGGAGAGCAAAGAACCGCGTCCCGTCGCCGCAAAAGGTATGCATCTTGGCGTAGGTGCTGATGTGGTCAACGCCGGCGTTGGTCCGGGAGTCCGATACGAACACGAGCCCTTCATCGACTTTGACGGCCACGCAATACGTCATTCGCGCCAAGCTACGGGAGCAAAGACCCCAGGTCAACCGTTGCAGAACGCCGAGGAATGCAGGAAAGTATGCGCCGGAGATCAATCGCAGATGATTTTGGATCGCTTCAAAGTGGATGGGCGCGTCGCCGTGGTGACGGGCGCTGGGCGCGGCATCGGCCGCGGAGTTTCAATCGCCTTGGCAGAGGCCGGTGCCGATCTCGTCCTGGCCGCGCGACGGGAGCATACCCTTCAAGAGGTTGCGAGCATCGTCGAGAAGAACGGCGGTCGCGCGCTCGTGGTTCCGACCGATGTCTTGGTGCCCGAACAGCTCGATCGCCTCGTGGAGCGCGCGCTGGCGGAGTTTGGTGGCGTCGATTTTCTGGTGAACAACGCCGGAGGCACGCTTCCGGGGCCCGCCTTGCTATGCACCGACGACGAGCTCGACAAGGCGTTTCATTTCAACGTGACCACAGCGCTTCACATGTCGCGTGCCTTGGCCCCCTCGATGGCGGAACGCGGACACGGGGCGATCGTGAACATCACCTCGGGCCTCTCACATTTAGTCGACAATGGCTTCGTGGCGTACGGCACGGCGAAAGCCGCGATGTCGCACATGACTCGCCTGCTTGCGCACGAGTGGGCGCCCCTTGTCCGGGTCAACGCCATTGCCGTCGGCGCGACGCAAACCGACGCCCTGGCCATGGTGACGGCCGACAAAGCGCTCGCCAAGCAGATGGAGGAGCTGACTCCGATGCGTCGGCTTGGCACCGTCGAAGACATCGGCGCCGCCGCGCTTTATTTGCTGTCCGAAGCGGGAAGCTGGGTAACCGGCAAGATTCTCGAAGTCGACGGTGGCACGGTCGATTCCAACTGGCCTTTTGCCATGCCGAGCGGGCTCACGGGCCCAAAAGGGGAGTGAGTCATGAGGTCCGCGTGCATCGATGCGTTTACGGACGACCCACACACTGTCGAGGTCCGCGAGGCCCCGGTGCCTACGCCCGCAGCAGGTCAGGTGCGCGTCCGCATGAGGATGGCGCCGGTCAATCCATCGGATTTCAATTACATGGACGGAATCTACGAGCGCTCGTTCGCTCGGATGATTTGGAATCGCGGGGCGGAGCGGCCGACCGACGGTCCGGGCTCTTCGGAGCTCTTCCCGCGCCCGCCCTACGCCCTCGGTGTCGAAGGGGTGGGGGTCGTCGAGGAGTCCGGCGGCGGTTTTCTCGGCGGGCGCCTCGTCGGGAAACGAGTCGCGGTGGTCAGCGGACCGCCACACGGGACCTGGCAGGAGCAGACGCTCATTGATTCGCGTCGCGCGTTCCCGGTGCCACGGTCCCTCAGCGACGCCCAGGCTTGCTCGTTTTTCGTGAACCCGCTCACGGCGCTGGTGCTGGTGAGACACCTGCTTCGGGTTCCGAGAGGGTCCGTGCTTCTGCAAACCGCCGCGGGCTCTGCGCTCTCGCAGATGGTTCGGAACCTCGCCCGTGCAGACGGCTTTCGCGTGATCGACGTGGTGCGCAGCCGGTCCGGCGCCGAGCGCTTGAAGCACGGAAACGCAAAGCACGTCGTCGCCTTGGAAGACGAGGACTTGCTCGACGCCGTTTATCGCATTGCGCCCCGAGGTGTTGACTACGTTCTCGATTGCGTGGGTGGCCCGGCGGGTTCGGAGGCGCTGCGAGCACTCACCCCGGGCGGGCGCATGGTGTGCTACGGCACTTTGAGCCGGGAGCCGATCTCCTTGCCGCCGCGGGACATCATGATGCCCATGACGAGTGTCGAAGGCTTCTATTTGGCTGCGTACCTAGCCAATCGAACGCTGTTGCAGCGCCTCGGCCTGGTCCGCAAGACCGCGAAACTCATCCAAAGTGGCGTGCTTGGCACCCCCGTCGAGCAAACCTATCGGCTCGATTCGTTGCACGAGGCACTGGCGCACGCACGAAGTCCGGGACGAGCGGGTAAGATCCTGCTGGACCTCAGTTAGGCGACCGAGAAATGAAGCCACTGATCATCGTCTGTACCGATTTTTCCTCCTGCTCCGAGGTTGCCCTCGAGCGAGCAGCCGAGATCGCCGGGCGCGACGGAGCGCGCGTGTTCCTCATTCACACCTATGATCCCAAGAGAGTGACGGGGCTGGGCAGCCGTCCCGCTGCGCCGGGTGATCGTGAGGCCTGGGACGAGAGCTCGATGCACCGGCTCAGAGAAGCCCGTCACCGCCACTTCGGGCACTTGGCGGATACCGATGTGCAATACGATGCCATCCCGAGCTCGCATCCTTCGATCGACATCTGTCGGATCGCCAAGGAGACAAAGGCTAGCCTGATCGTCGTCGGCTCACATGGACGAACCGGCGTGTTGCGCCGCCTCCTGGGCAGCGTGGCCGAAGCCACCGTTCGTCATGCGCCCTGCAGCGTGTTCGTCGTTCGCGAACAGCCCGAACCGGGCGTTTAGCGGGCCGATCGCGACCCAGGGCGGCGCTGCGTCCTAGCCCAGCTTCGCCCTGATGTTGGCCAGGCGCTGTTTGATGTCCTGCCCGAGGGCTTTGAGCTCTTCGCCTACCTCGTCGGCCTTGGCATCGAAGCGCTGCTCGAAATCTGCAATCCGTGGCTGAATCTCGTCCCAGGCGTCCTTCGCGTCCATTCCGGCGAGGTGCAGCTTCACTTTGATCTCGTCTGCGGCGCGCCTGAGGTCGTTGCGGGTGTCTTCAAGGTCTTGCTTCAGTGTCTTGTCTGCTTCTTCGGCGCTCATGGTCGACTCCTTTGAGGGGAACGGGTTGATACCAGCACTGCAGCCAACGTGCCAAACGCGAGTCCTTGGTTTTCGAGGTTTTGGTGCCCATGAGGCGCACAATCTTCGTTTCATGGGGTGAAAGGCGCACGTTTGGCGCGGCTGCCATCCGGATCGTTCAGGGGTTTTCGCCTCGATCGGCGGGGCCCGCGGACGCCGACAACTTGGCCCGCCCGATGCATGTAGGGTCGAGGGAGGTGGCCGAGGCCTCCGCGCTCGTGCGCCATTTCGGTGACGCGGGCACCACGCGCCAGGGAGAACACTCATGACCAAATCCAATGAACTCGAAGCGCTCTTGCCGTTCCAGGACGCTGCTGCCAATCGTCTCTATCGTCAACTCCTGACGGGAGCCTGAGTAGCGTGCAGATCGAGAAGCAACTTCGGGACGACCAGGCGTTGCCCAACCTGCGCGACTACGCCCAGGAGCAAGCGTCCTTCTCCTGGGAGGCCGCGCGTCGGGAGCTCGACGGTCTGCCCGGCGGCCGCGGGCTCAACATCGCGTACGAGGCGATTGGACGCCACGTCGCAAACGGCCACGCAGACCAAATCGCGATCATCTGGCTCGGCAAGAAGGGAAAGCGCCAGGAGCTAACGTACGGAGCGCTCGATTCACGCAGCAATCAGTTTGCAAACGTCTTGGCTGCGCTTGGCGTCGAGCCCGGGGACCGCGTCTACTCGCTCGCCGGGCGCATTCCCGAGCTCTACCTCTGCGCGCTCGGGACCCTCAAGCACCGTGCGATCTTCTGTCCGTTGTTTTCGGCGTTTGGTCCCGAGCCGATTGCCGAGCGGCTTCAGTTGGGGGAGGCGCGCGTGCTCTTCACGACCGAGCGGCTCTACAAGCGGCGAATCGCTGCGATTCATGATCGGGTTCCCACGCTCGAGCACGTGATCATCATGCCCGATTCGAAGGCGCCCCGGAATCCCGAGGCCACGATCGATTGGGCCAAGGCGATGGCCGAGGCCTCTGCTGAGTACGAAATCCCCGATACCGATCCTGAGACCCCGGCTCTGCTTCATTTCACCAGCGGAACGACGGGGACGCCGAAGGGCGCCTACCACGTGCACCAAGCGGTGCTCACGCACTACGTGACCGGCAAGCTTGCGCTCGATCTGCACCCGGGCGACATCTACTGGTGCACGGCCGATCCCGGCTGGGTGACTGGAACCTCGTACGGCATCAGCGCGCCGCTCAGCAACCGCGTCACGATGATCATCGACGAGGCGGAGTTCGACCCGACGCGCTGGTATCGAATTCTAGAGGAAGAGAAGGTACAGGTTTGGTATACCGCGCCGACGGCGATCCGGATGTTGATGAAGGCTGGGCCAGAGCTCCCGCGGAGCAGTGACCTTTCCGCGCTTCGTTTCATGGCGAGCGTGGGCGAGCCCCTGAACCCCCAGGCGGTGATTTGGGGTCAAGAAGTCCTAGGGAGGCCATTCCATGACAATTGGTGGCAGACCGAAACCGGCGGGATCATGATCGCGAACTACGCGTCGATGAATGTGAGACCGGGCTCCATGGGCCGGCCGATGCCCGGGGTCACGGCGGGGATTCTGCGCGAAGGCGATGACGGGCATTTGCACGAAGTGAACGACCCGGAGCTAGACGGTGAGCTCGCCTTGCGCCCCGACTGGCCGTCCGTGTTCCGAGGCTATTGGAACAACCAGGAGCGGTACGACGCCTGTTTCCGAGATGGATGGTACCTTTCGGGGGACCTCGCGCGTCGCGATGAAGACGGATACTACTGGTTCGTCGGCCGCGCCGACGATGTGATCAAGTCGGCGGGGCACCTCATTGGCCCGTTCGAGGTGGAAAGCGTCATCATGAAGCACCCTGCGGTCGCCGAAGTTGGCGTCATCGGCAAACCGGATCCGGTCGCGGGCACGATCATCAAAGCATTCGTCAGCTGGCAGCCGGGGCATTGTTGGAGCGACGAGCTTCTCAAGGAACTCATCGGCTTTGGGCGCAAGAACCTCGGGACGGCGGCGCCGCGCGAAATCGACGTCATCGAATCGCTCCCTAAGACGCGGAGCGGAAAGATCATGAGGCGCCTGCTCAAGGCGCGGGAGCTCGGCTTGCCCGAAGGGGACACGTCGACCCTGGAAGGAGGAGACAATTGACGCTCGACATCTCACGTGACGAGGCCCTCCAACTGCTGCGCGACATGATCCGGATTCGCCGGCTCGAGGAGAAGAGCGCTGAGCTCTACGCGAAGCAGAAGATACGCGGGTTCTTGCACCTCTACATCGGCGAGGAGGCCGTTGCGGTGGGGGCGCTGCACGCGCTGCGTGAGGACGACAACATCGTGGCGACCTATCGGGAGCACGGCCACGCTTTGATTCGCGGCATTCCCGCTGGCGAAATCATGGCCGAGATGTACGGCAAGGCCAACGGCTGCTCGGGCGGCCGTGGCGGTTCGATGCACCTGTTTTCCGCGGAGCGGCGATTCTACGGCGGGCACGCGATCGTGGGTGGTGGCTTGCCGATCGCCGTCGGTCTTGCCTTGGCCGACAAGATGAAAGGCGAGTCGCGTGTGACCGCTTGCTTCTTTGGCGACGGCGCAACCGACGAGGGCGAGTTCCACGAGTCGCTGAACTTGGCCGCGCTGTGGAAGCTGCCGGTTCTGTTCCTCTGCGAGAACAACCAGTACGCGATGGGGACGGCCCTAGACCGCCACGTTTCAGACAGCGACATCGCGAACAACCCGCCCGCGTACGGCGTTCCGGCCGATTCGGTCAATGGCATGGACGTCGTTGCGGTCCGGCGCGCTGTGCACAACGAGGCCGAGCTCGTCCGTGAGACGAGCGAGCCGCGCTTCCTCGAGCTCAAGACCTATCGGTTTCGCGCACACTCCATGTACGACGCCGAGCTCTACCGAACCAAGGAAGAAGTGGAGAAACACAAGAAGC
>CAMYMX010000163.1 GCA_947259605.1 uncultured Polyangiaceae bacterium
CGGCGAAGCCGGGGTCGGTCGGCTCGGCCGGCTCAGGAGGCTCCGGCGGCGGCCCCGAGGAGCCGGCTACAATCCCACCCGGGACGCGATCAGGTCGATCGCCTTTTTGGGATCGGACTCTCCGGTCGCGCCGAGTAGCACCACCGCGCGGGTGATCCCCAGGTCTTGGAGCTCGGGTAGGGCGTCTGGACGCTTGGCGATTCGCCAGTTCGTCGTGATGTCGATCGACTCAAATGGCCGTCCCGCCTGGGCGGCTATTTCTTTGAGGAGGGTGATCTTGTCGCTGAGCTCTTGCTGCGAATCGCTCGGGGCGTACCAGCCGTCTGCAGCGTTGACGACACGGTGCAGTGTCTTGGTCGAGGTGCCGCCGATCAGAATCGGCGGATGTGGTTTCTGTGCGGGGGTCGGATGGCTCTTGAAGCCGTGCCAGGAAAGGAACTCGCTCTCGTGCTCGACGACATCGCCGCTCCAAACCTTTTTCACCGCGGCGAGGTAGTCGTCGAAGCGCGCGCCGCGCCGTTTGAATGGAGTTCCCATCGCCGCGTACTCCTCGGCAAGCCAACCAATGCCGAGGCCTAGTGTGAGCCGTCCGCCGCTGAGCGCATCGAGGCTGGCCGTCTGCTTTGCAAAAAGTAGCGGATTGCCCTGCGGAAAAATGTTCACGCCCGTCCCCAAGCGAATCGTCTTCGTCGCGGCCGCGACATGGGCGAGCGAAATCAATGGATCGAGAAACCAAGCCTCCGGCGGAATCCCCATCTTCCCGGAACGGGCATACGGATAGGTCGAGTCGTAGTCGGTCGGCACGACGACGTGCTCGAATGTCCAAACCGACTCGATCCCGGCAGCCTCGGCGTGCTGAGCGACCGCGATCATGTTCTCCGCCGTGGAGGGCCCACCGACATTGATCGAGACGATTCCGATCTTCATGACGACGGTCGTACCCCCCAGGCCCCCCTATGTCGATACCCCGCCGACGCTGACGCTGGCACTGACAATGACGCTGTAACTGCCGCTGTCCTCACCCGATCTGGAACCAGGTCGCGCTCGCCGAAAGCACGCGTCACTCCGCCGGAGCTCTCGCCTCGAACCGTGCGACTAGGTTCTTGGCCGCGAAGAGCATGAGCTTGGAGCCGTGGATTTCGTAGCGCGTGACCGTCCCGAGCGCGGTGAAAAGCTCTTGCTCTTGTTCCATGCCTTCCGGGCAGGCCATGCGCGTTGCACCCAAGGCGCCGAGCGTCAGTGATTGCCCGGAGGTCTCATACGAGCCGAAAAAACGATTGCAGCCCCCAAAGCCATAGGCGCTCGCCTTCTTCGAGTTCAGCTCGAGATAGGGCGCTTTGTCGTTCGCCTCGACGGTGATTGTTTTGCCGTTGAGCTCGAGCAACGCCCAAGTCGTGTTCTCTAGAGCGGCCTTTTGCATGCTTCCACAAGTTTCTCTGGGCCAGGTGCGCACGAAGCGCTGAACGATCAGGTTCGTTTCTTTGCCCCGTCGGTCGACTTTGGGCCTCGAGTCCAATCCGCCTTCGACGGTGACGAGCAGAGGCGAGCCGGGTGCAATCTTGGCCTGACCGTAGGCGCGCTCCAACGCTGCGTTGTCGCCTTCTTGGGCGACGGGCCATCGTTCCCCGGTCGCGCAGTCCATGAAGCTTGCCGCATCGGCCATGTACGAATACATCCCCTGCAAGCTCATCGTCCCCGACGGCGGCGGTGGCTCGCGCTTCTCGTCTGCCGCGTTGGCGCTATCCTTGCCCTTCTTGCAAGCGGACATTGCCAGCGCCGCGCCAAGTAAGCTCAGCACGAGCACGCGAGTGATTCCGGTCCCCCTCATCGCTGGGGACTTACCACCCAAGCGCCCAAACGCTAAGTATTTTCGATCGCGGCGGCCCGGATCGTGCGCTCAGCCGGAAAATGGGATGCGTTCTCGGAGCTTCTTCGCGCGCTCGCGCGCGAGGGGGATTTTCGGTTCATCCGGATGGTCGAGGAGAAGCTGATAGGTACCCGCTCCGGTCGGCTCGATGGCACGAATGCCGTTGTAGCGGACGATGAAACCGCGGTGCGACCGGAAGAAGGCCTCGGGGTCGAGCTCGTCTTCCAGGGTTGCCAATGTTTTGTCGATTGCAAACCGGTCGTCTTCGGTGACCGCCCATACGAGCTCGTCTTTGACTTCGAAGTAGATCACATCGCCGAGCTCGAGCACCACGTACGCATCCTTGCGCCGCACGGCGATTCGCTCCAACCGCTCGTGACCGCTCTCGGTTTGTCCCGGTTCGCCGCGAACGCGCTCGACCGCTTGACGCAGCCGCTCCAGCCGCACGGGTTTGAGCAAGTAGTCCGCAACGCGTGCTTCGAATGCTCGCAACGCGCCTTCGTCGTGCGCAGAGACGATCACCACTTTGAGCGCGGGATGGTTGGCCATGAGCGTTTCGGCGAGCGTAACACCGTCAGGTCCGGGCATTCGTAGGTCGAGAAACGCAACGTCGGGCCGTTCTTGGTCGCAGAGCCCCTGCGCCTCGGGCGCGTTGCGCGCTTCTCCAACGACTTCGACGTCTTCGCACTGACCGAGCATGAATCGAAGCTCGTCGCGGGCGAGAGGTTCGTCGTCGACGACGATCGCGCGAATGCTCATGCCGGCTCTCCTTTGATTTCAGACTGCTTGGGCAGCTCCACGGTCACCAGGGTACCGCGCTCCAGCGAAGAAAGCTGGAGATTGGCCTTTCCGTCGTACTGTTGGTCGAGCCGCTTCCGGAGCGTCTGAAGGGCAAGGCCGGAGCCTTGGGTCGATGGTCCCTGATGGGGGCCGTCAGCTTCGTCTTCGACCTCGATGCGCAACCGGTCGCCCGCGTCCGATGCTCGAATGGTGATTCGGCCGAGACCCTCCTTCGGCGTGATCCCGTGTTTGACGGCGTTTTCGACGATCGGTTGGAGGAGTAGCGCCGGGATGCGCGCATCGCGTATGCTCTCGTCGATCGAGGTTTGAACCGCGAGCCGTTCGTCCCCGAGCCGCGCCCTCTCGATCGCGAGATACGCGCATGCGTGCTCGACCTCGTTCATTACGGACGCGTCGTGCGGATGGTGGAGCAGATACCGATACAGATCGGCGAGGTCCGACACCAGGTTTCGCGCTTGTTCTGGGTCCCGGCGAATGGTCGCGCGCAGCGTGTTGAGCGCATTGAACAGGAAGTGTGGCTCGAGTCGGCTGCGCAGCGCGGTGAGTGAAAGGGCATTCGCGGCAGCCTGTGCTTCGACCAGCGCCACGGCTTGTTCCTGACGGGAGATCACAACGAGGGCAACATTGATGAAGAGGGCCACGCCAACGGCGACCCCTGCGAGCTGAGTGGCGAGGGATGGCAGTGCGTGGATGGGATCCGAGCCGGACAGCGTCATCCCAGCGGCTGTCACCGTCAGGCCCGCGATTTGGACGACCGTTGCCGCGCCCAGCACGCGCCAGCCGACGAACATCTGCTCCCGCCGAACCGACATCCGGCCTGCCAACCAACCGTCGAGAAACGACGCGATCAGGGCCCACGGGAATGCCTCCGGAGCAACACGCGTCACGTAGAATCCGCCCCCGAGCAACCCGGTCACGGCGCCGGCGCGCGGGCCCCCCAGAATCCCCGCGATCATGATTCCAATGGCGCGGAGATTGAGATGATGGCCCAGCCACTCAAAGCCCATCGTCGAGCCCCAGAGCGAAATCAGGAGGCCAAAGATGACGACGACTGCAATGTCGCGCGGCTGGCCCACGCCCAGAAGGCGGTTGCGCAGCGGCGGCACGAGCACTCCAAGCAGGCCAGCGGTCGCGATGAGGCTGAGCTTCTCGAAGAGCTCCGGGATCAGCAGCCGGATATCCACCGCCGGAGCCTAGCAGCGTTTGCGACGGCGGGCGTGGTCTAGAATCACGGCCTGCGCTATCGTCGCTCCGATGAAGTGCACACTTTGCTGGCTGCCGTTCTCCCTGGTCTTGCTCGCGTGCGGGAGCGACATTCGCCCTAAACAGCTCGACGAACCATGCGTTCGGACTGCGCAGTGTGACGTGGGACTGTCCTGCCTTGCCGGTGTGTGCACGCCGACACCCGATGCGGCGGTGGACGCTGGCCGCTGAGGCTTACGGCTCTTGGGGTCTTTCCAAGAGTTGGCCCCTCTGATTGATGTACTCGAAGCCTTTGTGGATCACGAAGACCGATCCGTTGTCCGCGCGGATGGTCACGTCCACCGTCCCCGGGGTCCATTGCCGCGGCGTCACCGCAAGCAGCGCTTTATCGTTCTGAATCGACACCTGCGGGGAGCGCAGCTGGCCGAAATAGACGGCGTAGCCAATGTCCAATCGAAGGTTCTCGCCAACGACCCGAATCGTCTTGCCACCCTGCAGGCCTCCAAAGTTTGGATCCGCACGCTGGAAGTCCATCGCAGGCTGGGGTTTCTCGCAGGCGGCCAGCACGAGTACTGCGCTGATGATCACGCCTACGATGCCTCCGAGCCTTCTCATCGAATCCATGTCAATTTATCACGTTGGGCATCGGAAGGCATGCTTGACATGCGACTGTGCCCATTCGCACACTCACGCTGAACAAGGGTTGCAGTGACCAAGCAAAACCTCCTCGTTGTCGATGCCGATCCTCGAAGTCTCCGTGTGCTCGAGGTGAGCCTACGGAACGCTGGCTACAACGTGGCCGGCTGTCCCAGTGTTGGCAAGGCGTTCGAGATCTTGCACGCCAACAAGCCCGACTTAATCCTGTCGGACACGACCTTCAACGACATGAACGGCTTCGAGTTCGTCGAGCAGCTGCGTCAGAACTCGGATTGGGCAGAAATCCCGTTCATGTTCCTATCCAGCGACGGGTCTATCGAAAGCAAGATCCGAGGCCTGGAGCTCGGAATCGAAGACTACCTGACGAAGCCGATCTACATCCGCGAGGTGATCGCCAGAGTTGGCATCGAGCTTGCGCGTCAGGCACGCGCAGGGTTGGCGCACCGAAGCAGCGACTCGAGGACCCGATTCAGTGGCTCGCTTTCCGAAATGAGCGTCGTCGACCTGCTGCAAACGATTGACGTGAGCCGCAAATCCGGCGTGCTCACGCTCGTGGCCGACGACGGGCAGGAAGGCATGATCTCCTTCGATTCCGGCGCGGTCATCAACGCCACGGTCGAAGATCTCGTTGGTGAGGACGCGGTCTACCGGCATCTGCTCTGGCATGAGGGGACTTTCGACCTCGCGTTCCGACGCGTGAGTCTGAGCGAGCGTACCGTTCACCGAACGACGCAGGCTCTTCTGATGGAAGGGATGCGAAGGCTCGATGAGTGGAGCCGCCTGTCGGAGCTCTTGCCTCCATTCGACACGGTGCTCGAGGTCGACGCCGAAGTGCTCCGCGAGGGGCTGCAGGAAATGCCCGATGAGCAGAATCAAATGCTTCGGCTGATCGACGGACAGCGGACGATCGACGAAATCCTGCTCGCACACGGGGGAGACCACGTCGAAGCGCTCAGAAGAGTCGTGGACCTGTACTTCGAAGGGATGGTCCGGGAGGTTGGGCGCGATCAAGACAGCATTCCGATCCTGACCGAGGTCTCGGTTCACTCGTCGCCCCCGCCGCCCAAAGAAGCGATGGGCACGATTCCTGGGCCCGCGGGATTGCCGCGGCCTGCGATCGCCGTGCCAGCTTCGCCCCCCTTGCCAGGCGAGTCGAGCACCGAGTCGGTGCCAGCAACGCTTGTCGAGCCAGCGGCGGCGCGCCGGTCCGACCGAATGTCCACACCCGTTTCCTTTCCGTCGCCAATTTCCAACGACGACTTGGCCTCGGTGGATGAGATCATTGCGCCGTCGGAACCGCCGACCTCCGTTGCGCCAGCGAGCGAGGTGCCGTTCGACGTCGGGCCGGGGTGGCAGCCGGCGCCGCCCCCGCCGCCACCTCGGTCTCGTCGAAACACGCTCGGGGGTTTCCAGGCGGCGCGACCGGAAAGCTCGATGTTCAAGGGCGGCACGATTCTCAATTGGTCCGGTCGTGTTCCGGAGATCAAAACGATCGAAGAAATATCCGGTCGCGAGACCGTTGAAGTCGGGCGCTGGGATCACTCGCTCGAAGAACTGCGCCAAGACCCCGAGGTCGAAGAGGCGATCGTCGCGATCGACTCCGACCCGCCGCCGGCTGCGTTCGTGCGCTCATCGCCGCCCGGCTCCGGCCCCATCGTCCAAGCCACGTTGCCGGACGAGGAGCCGCACCGAGATGCCATCGTCGACTATCACGAGCCTCCCGAAGTCGACCCGCCTCCGCTCACGTACGAACAGGTCTTCGAGGAGCATGCAGCCGACGCGAACGTCCACGCGCCCGGCGTGACGCCGCGAGGCGCAGTCGCTTCCGTGGATTCTCGGCCATCCATGCTGCCTTGGGCGTTGTTGACCTTGGTGCTTGGCGGCGCGGTGATCGCTGTCGCGTATTGGAAGTCGGTGGGGGAGCCGGCGCCGGCGCCGGTGGCTGTGCCAGCGCCAGCGCCAGTGCCCGTGTCAGCGCCCGTCTCGGTGCCGGAGCTGGCGCCGGCGCCGACGGCAGACCCCGTTTCGGTCCCAGAACCGTCGATCGCCGACCCAGCAAACACCATCTACCCTCCAACCGGGACGATCGACACGTACGAAGCACAGCTCGCGCTGGCTCGTCGTCTCAAGCGGGGCGCGAGGGCTGTGGCTGCGTATCGACGCGCCATCGAGATTGAGCCCAACTCGAGCCCTGCGCTGGCCGAGCTTGCTCGCCTGATGTTGGCGAGGAGCCACACGCGAGAGGCGTCTGAGCTCGCCGAACGCGCAACCGCGGTGGATCCGTCGAATGCGCTAGCCTGGGTCACGCTCGGCGCCGCCCGGCAGATGCGGGGCGATCGGCAAGGCGCACGGCAGGCCTATCAAAACTGTGTGAAACTCGGCGAGGGGCAATACGTGTCGGAATGCCGAGCGATGCTGCGCTGACGCTCCGTAGTTCCGGTACAAGTTTCGGAGTACGGCGCGCATCCTGCTAAGCTGACCCGATGAAGCGGGGGGTCGCGTGAGTCGATCAGGAGCAATAGGGATCGCCGTCGTCGGGGCAGGCGGTTGGGGCAAGAATCACGTTCGCAACTACGCGGCCATTCCGGACGTCGATCTTCGTTACATCTGCGATCGGCACGAAGGGATTCGTGAGTCGATGGCGGCGCTCTACTCGAGCGTCGACGTAGTCTCCGATCTTAGCGTCATCCTGCAGGATCCGGCGGTGGCCGCCATCGTCGTGGCCACGCACGCGCCTTCGCACTTCGAGGTAGCGGAAGCCGCGCTGCGCGCCGG
>CAMYMX010000164.1 GCA_947259605.1 uncultured Polyangiaceae bacterium
CTCGCCGACCAGGTCGAGTACATCGAAGGCGCGCTCGACCTGGTTCAACAAAACCTCCTCCTCGGCGCGATCCTGGCGGTCATCGTTCTCTTTTTGTTCTTGCGGACGTTCGGAGCGTCCGCCGTCGTCAGCATCGCCATCCCCGTCTGCGCGTTTGCGACGGCCCTCGGAATGCAAGCGCTTGGTCGCACGATCAACGTCGTGTCGCTCGCCGGTATCACATTCGCCATCGGCATGGTCGTCGATAATTCGATCGTCGCCCTCGAAAGCATCGACACCTGGCGCACGCGCGCGCCCAACACGAAACTGGCGGCATATCGCGGCATCCGCGACGTCTGGGGCGCGCTCATCGCGTCGACCGCAACCACCGTTGCCGTCTTCATTCCCATCGTCCTCTGGCAAGGCGAGGTCGGGGAGCTCCTTCGTGATGTCGCTGTCGCGATTGCGCTTGCGGTGTCGGTGTCCCTGGTCGTGTCAGTTCTGGTGATCCCGAGCCTCGCAGCGCGCCTCCTCTCCCAGGGCAAGACCCTCGACATCGGCGGCCTGACCGACTTCGGCCGGCGGTTCCGCTCGCGCGTCACCGAACAGGTGCGTTGGCTCTGCAGCTCGACCCGACGCTCGCTGTCCACGATCACGTTGGCGATCGTAGCTTCGCTTCTGGTGGCCTGGGCGCTCCTGCCGCCGATGGAGTACCTGCCGACTGGCAACCGCAACCTGGTGTTTGGCATCTTAATTCCTCCCCCCGGCTACTCGATCGAAGAGCTCAACGCGACCGGCAACCGGCTTCAAGGCGAGATGGCGCGCTACACCGGTGTCGAGGCGGACGGCGAAGCCAACATCCGACGAAGCTTCTTCGTGGGAAGCCCAGACCGCGTGTTCGCGGGCGCTGTCGCTGAGCACAAAGAAGATGTAGGACGAATGCTCGACCTCTTGCGGCGCGTGCAGTCGAAGATCCCGGGCATGATCTCGTTCGCAACCCAGGCTTCGCTGTTCGGCCGGTCGATCGGCGGAGGCCGCGTCGTGGAGATCGACATCCAAGGCCCCGATTTGCAGACCCTGACCGAGGTTGGCGGGCGCCTTTTCGGAGACCTTCGCACGGCCCTGCCCGGCGCACAGATCCGTCCTGTCCCGAGCCTCGACCCAGGCGCGCCGGAGCTGCACGTCATCCCCAGGCGAAAAGAAGCGGCGCAGCTTCAAATGGGCGGCGCGGAGCTCGGTCTCGTCGTCGATGCTTTGATCGACGGCGCGATCATCGGGGAGTACACGCCCGAGGGATCACCGAAGCTCGATGTCGTGATGCGAGCGGTGACGGACGGCGATCGGCTTCTTCCTGACGCCGCCGCCCTTTTGTCTGCGCCGGTCGCCACTCCCAGCGGGCGTACGGTGCCCCTTGGTGCCCTTGCCGAGATCGAAGAGCGCCTGGGGCCATCGGTGATTCGTCACCTCGAACGCCGCCGCGCGATCACCCTCAACGTTTCGCCACCAGAAGATATGGCGCTCGAAGACGCCATCGACACGATTCGCAACGACGTCATCGGTAACCTCGAAAGAGAAGGCGCCGTCCCGGCAGGCGTCCAGTTCGGCCTGAGCGGTGCCGCGGGCAAGCTCGAACTGGCGCAAAGACAGTTCGGCAACATCCTCTTGCTCGCGCTCATCATCTGCTTTCTGTTGATCGCGGCTCTCTTCGAAGACTTCATCTCGCCGCTTGCTGTGCTCATGAGCGTGCCACTTGCGGCGGCGGGTGGCGCCGGCGGCCTGTGGCTGGTCAATGCCTTGCTCGGGAAGCAGCCACTCGACTTGATGACGGCGCTCGGCTTTCTGATTCTCATCGGCGTCGTCGTGAACAACGCCATTCTCGTCGTCGATGGCTCGATCTCGCGACTGCGTGCCGGCTCGGCCCTCAGCGAAGCCGTCCCGCTCGCCGTCGAAGCCCGCGTGCGCCCCATTTTCATGACCACCGCGACTTCGCTGGCTGGGCTGCTGCCCATGGTGATCTTCTCCGGCTCGGGCTCCGAGCTCTACCGCGGAGTAGGCGCCATCGTACTCGGCGGCCTTTTGCTTTCGACGGTGTTCACGCTGTTCGTCGTGCCCACCGCGTTCACCCTTCTTTGGAGGCTTCGCGGGCACGCCGATACGGATTGAGAAACTGTTTTTTGAGCTGCTGAAGCTCGTCGCGCTTGAGCTCCCGATACTCCCCCGGCCGCAAGCCATCGATGGTGATGCCGGCAAACGACTGCCGCGCCAGCCGCATCACCCGGCGGTGAATCGCATCGCCCATCCGGTGAATCTGCCGGTTTTTTCCTTCGGTGAGCGTCAGCTGCACCCAGGTGTGATTCTGCTCCTGGCGCAGCACGAATGCCTCGGCGGGCTTGGTCCGGTAACCATCGTCCAGCCTCACCCCGTTTCGGAGGGCATCGAGCTCCTCCACGTCGAGGTGGCCCTGCAACTTCACGGCGTAAACCTTCGGCACCCCGGAAACGGGACGCAGCAGCGCGTCGATCATGTCGCCATCGTTGGTCGCCAGAAGCGCGCCGCTCGTGTGATAGTCGAGGCGGCCCACGGGCACGACGCGTTCAGGGATTTTCCGCAGAAGGTCCGCAATGGTCGCCCTTCCCTCCGGGTCGTCGAGCGTCGTCACCATCTCCCGGGGCTTGTGCATGAGATAGTACACCGGCTTCTCCGGCACGAGACGTCGTCCATCGACTTCGACGCGATCCTTGTGCGCGTCGACCTTGGTGCCAAGCTCCGTCACGATGCGCCCGTTCACGCGGACGCGTCCGGCGAGGATCAGCTCCTCGGACGCACGCCGAGACGCCACCCCGGCTCGGGCAAGGACCTTTTGGAGGCGTTCCATCGCCGTTGCCGCTGACCTCATCGTGGAGCTACTGGCTGACTTCGGTCGAGCGTTGATTGGCGAGGGCGGAGTTTCTGAGGCGCTCTTCGTCGCGGTCCCAGCGGTCGACTTTGCCGTCGCCGTCGACGTCGGTGCCGATGCGGACGGTGCGGCCGTCGACGTAGTACTCCCAGCGATCGGGGCGCCATTCGGCGACGGTGCTGCGATTCTTCATGTCGCGTTCGGCTCGCACGGGTTGGCCACCTTCATAGAAGATCTTCGTGTCGATCATTCCGTTGCCGCTCGTGTCGATTTCCTGAACGCTCACCCTACCGTTGCTGTACTGGGTCACCTCGTCGATACGGCCGTCGAAATCACGGTCCGCCTCTTCGAGCATGGGCCGCCCTTCTTCGGTGTAGAGGCGCACGATGTCTTTGCGGCGGTCGCCGTTCAAATCCGCCTCGCGGCACACCAAAACGAGGCGCGAAAGGCTGCCCTCGCCCATGGTCTTGAAGAGCTTTCGCACGTCGGGGGTCGTGTCGCCGGAGGTGTCGTACTCGCTGACCTCGTAGCCCGGACCGTCGGGCATGCAGCGCCCGCCATCGGAAAACTCCCCACCGCTCGTCGACTCCGGCTGAGCGGAACCGGGGCTCGTGACGGGCCGAGGGTCCTTCGAACCACAACCCAGTACGGCCAGCCCCAAGAGGACCAGTAGTAGTTGTTTCATCATTTTCCGCTTTCGCATCGAAGCGCGTCCTCCGCCTGGCCCATGCTCTGCAAGGGCATGTCATGGCTGCGGTCGGGTTCGCCGTCTCCGTTGTCATCATATTGGGTCAGCACTAGCTTGCCGTCACGAAACGAATCCCACTTCTCGACGCGACCGTTGTTGTCGTCGTCGTACTTCGCCTCGGTGATGAAGCCCTGTTCGTAGACTTCCCAGACGTCGACGTTTCCGTCGCGCTGCCGATCGCGCTCGGCGCGGACGACCCAGCCGCTGTCGCACCATAGCCATGTATCGATCGTGTTATCGAAGTTCGTGTCGAGCTCTTTGCGCACGAGCTGGCCAGCCTGGAAAAACGAGAGCTGGTCTAGACGCCCGTCGAAGTCGAAGTCGTGACGCTCTGTGGCGACCTGTACGCCATCTCCTTCGTAGAACCGTTCCACGTCCACTTTGCCGTCAAAGTTCATGTCTGCCTTCGTGCAAAAGCGACGGCCGTTGCGCTCGACATGTTCAATATCGACCCGTCCGTCTTCGTTGACGTCCGTCGCGATGACCTGGCTCCCCTCGCAAGGGGCGGCGTTGGCCATCGAGCCCCGTGGCACCGTACTCGAGGCAACCCGGCCGCATCCCAGCGCCGGCAGACTCACCAAGACGGCGAGCCCAACCCACGCATGCGCGAAATCGCTCATGTTTGTGGCCACTTCCTAGGTACCCCGAGAACCCGTGATGGCCTAAGAATACGGGCGATCCTAGGTCCTGCGCAAGTCTGGGGCAGTCCGATTGACAATATATATGGTGCCATGTAGTTTCATGCCACTTCTGGGGTCCGAATGGCGCGCAAAAAGATCTCGACGACGGTTTACATCACGCCTGAACAAAACGAGCGGCTGAAGCTCCTGCACGAGCGAACGAAAGTGCCCGTGGCCGTCTACATCCGCGAGGGCATCGATCTCGTCTTGGAAAGTCATCAGGACGAGCTTCCGGGCCAAATGTCGCTGGATGCCGCGCCGCCCAAAAAGGGTTAAGCACGGCGCATTGCTGCGTGCCTGGCACGAGGCTAGACAGGTCGCAGTTTGGCGCAAGATCTCCAGCATATCCGGAACTTCTGCATCATCGCGCACATCGATCACGGCAAGAGCACCCTCGCCGATCGGTTCCTCGATGTGACGGGGGCGGTCTCCGCGAGAGAGCAGAAGTCGCAGCTGCTCGATAGGATGGATCTCGAGCAGGAGCGAGGCATCACCATCAAGGCACAGGGGGTCCGGCTCCCGTTCACCGCCGCCAGCGGTGAGACGTATCAATTGAACCTCATCGACACGCCGGGGCATGTCGATTTCAGCTATGAGGTCTCCCGATCGCTTGCGGCCTGCGATGGCGCCCTCCTCGTCGTCGACGCCACCCAGGGCGTTGAAGCCCAGACGCTGGCAAATGTTTATCTGGCCGTGGAGAACGATCTGGAGATCATTCCGGTCTTCAACAAGGTCGACTTGCCGAGCTCGGACGTGGATCGCGTGCGCGCGGAGGTCGAGCAAGTGATCGGGCTCGATTGCTCGCAGCTCCTCGCCTGCAGCGCCAAGACAGGTGAAGGCGTGAGGGAAATCCTCGAAGCGGTCGTCGAGCGTGTGCCGCCCCCCGAAACGGATGACAGCGGCTTTCTGCGCGCGCTGATTTTCGACAGCTGGTACGACAGCTATCGAGGCGCAGTCTGCATGGTCCGAATCAAGGACGGCACGGTCCGCAAGGGCGATAAAATCCGTTTGATGGCCACCGGCGCGGAGCACGAGGCGACCGAGCTCGGTGTGTACACACCCTTCCAAAAAGAGATCGACCAGCTGGGGCCTGGGGAGGTCGGCTACCTCGCGGCGAGCATCAAGTCGCTTCAAGACGCCAAGGTTGGCGACACCATCACCTTGGCGAAGAACCCGGCCAAGGAAGCGCTCGCGGGCTTCAAGGACGTCAAGCCGATGGTGTTCTGCGGAATCTTCCCGACGGACAGCGACCAGTACACCGAGCTTCGCGATGCGCTCGAGAAACTCAATCTCAACGACGCGGCCTTCATGTACGAACCGGAGACTTCGGACGCGCTTGGCTTTGGATTCCGCTGCGGTTTTTTGGGGCTTCTGCACATGGAGATCATCCAGGAGCGGCTCGAGCGCGAGTACAACCTCGGGCTGATCACCACCGCGCCGAGCGTCGTGTACCGCGTGCATACTGACGAGGAAACCCTCGACATCGACAACCCGTCGCAGATTCCAGACGGCCGCATTCGAGTCGAAGAGCCCTACTTCACCGTGTCGATCCACGTGCCGGCCGAGTTTGTCGGCGCGGTCATCAAGCTTTGCCAGGACCGCCGTGGTGAACAGCAGGGCATTCAATACGCCTCGACCGAACGCGTGATCATCACCTATCTGATGCCGCTCGCTGAAGTGCTCTTTGATTTCTTCGACAAGCTCAAGAGCGCAACCAAAGGCTACGCCTCGATGGACTACGAGCTAGCGGGTTATCGCGAAAACCCGTTGGTTCGCCTCGACATGCTGCTCAACGGCCAGAAGGTCGATGCCCTGAGCGCCGTCGTCCACAAAGACAAGGCCTACTACTTGGGGCGAGCGCTCGCGGCAAAGCTCAAAAAGATCGTGCCGCGACAACAGTACGAGGTGATCATCCAGGCGGCGATCGGATCCAAAGTCGTCTCTCGCGAAACTGTTCGCGCCCTACGTAAGGACGTCACCGCCAAGTGCTACGGCGGCGACATCTCGCGCAAGCGCAAGCTCCTCGAGAAGCAAAAAGAGGGCAAGAAGCGCATGAAGGCCGTCGGCAGCGTCGAGATTCCACAGGATGCGTTTCACGCCATCCTGAAAGTAGACGACTAGCGCCGCTTGTCGCGCCGGCGGGCCTTCGCGTCATCCGTCACCGGGGAGCTGCTGCCAAGCGAAGTCGTATTGGCGACCTGAACCTCAAACTCTTCCTTGATGTCGATCGATTCGGCACCCTCGGAGGTTTTGACGAGGAGGTGATCCTCGGCCGTACCATTGGCCGATGCGTCGGACTCGAGCGCCCTGAGATCGAGAATGATCTGCCCGTCGGCCTGTGAGCTCATCGACTGAATCGAGATTGCGAACTCCTCCTCGGGGAACTCGATGGTCTGTGGAAGCGCCATCTGCTGCACGGTGACGTTGAGCATGACCTCATCGCCCACCCGGTCGACCAGCGTATAGGTGTCCACCTGCTGCAGGTCGAAGCCGTATGCCATGATCTGCCGGCGGGACTCCCATCGCGCGCCGAGGCCGACCTTCTCTTCGGGAAGCCGGACGCGTGTGAGTGTCTCGCGCGAATTGACGATCATTCGAAGCAAGCGAACGGGAACATCCGAGCGCTTGGTCTGCTCGTTGAAGGCGCCGGCCAACAGTTGACCGCGGTCGTCCATTTCGACCCAACCGCCGATGTTCTCGGCAAGCGATGCTCCGTCTCGGAGCTGGTCGGCCAACTCCTCGTCGTAGTCGTCCGGCACCACGGCCTCCGAGCGCACGACATCGACCTTGAACTTCACGCCGAGCTGGGTCAGCTCTGCGGGACCGGACACGATGTCGAGGCGAAGGCCCGGCAGGACCGTCAGGGTCGCATTCGTTGCGCTGGCCGCGAGGCTCGCAACCCGGAAGGTCGTCGTCGAGCTGGTCGTTGTCCCGGCAGACACGCCATAACGAAGCTCCGACCGCGGCCTTTGCCCCTTTTTCAGCAAGCGAACCCCGCT
>CAMYMX010000165.1 GCA_947259605.1 uncultured Polyangiaceae bacterium
GGTTGTGAGATGACGGCCACGACCTCACTAATCTCGTGCAGCGCATCGAGGCAAGGCACCGCGAACTTGGGGCTGCCGAAGAAAATCGTTCTCACAGGCTGTCACTGCGCGGCGTCGACCGCTGCGCGCTTGCTCATCGAACGATGCACCAAACGACGGCGCAAGACACTGAGGTGATCGATCATCAGCTCGCCATTGAGGTGATCGTTTTCGTGTTGAATCGCAATCGCCAAGAGGCCCTCGGCCTCCAGCTCGAAGGGCTTACCGTCCTGGTCGAGCGCCCTGACGGTGATGCGCTCAGCTCGGTCGATGTCTTCGCGTATACCCGGGAACGAGAGGCAGCCTTCGTTGAATGTGGTTTCGCCTTCGGCAGCGATGATCTCGGGATTGATGAAGACGCGCAGGTCGCTCGGCTCGTCCTCGCCGGAGGCCACATCCACGATGAAAAGGCGCTTCGAAATGCCGAGCTGCGGGGCGGCCAAACCGACGCCCGGGGCCGCGTACATCGTCTCGGCCATGTCGTCGATCAAGCGGTGAAGCTCCGCATCAAAGACCTCGACGTCTTTACCGGGCTCTCGGAGCCGCTTATCGGGGTAGAAGAGTATGGGGCGAATCACCAGGGAACCTCCAAGCGGCCAGGCGCTCAGGAACGTTGAAACCTAAGCATTTTCTAGCGCCGAGCAACCCCGGTCGCAAGATCGGGGCGTTTGACAGGAGCGCAGCGCTAGAACATGTTCTAGTTTCGAACCGACCCGTAGCAAAGGAGCGCCGGAATGGCGGAGTGGGACCGCACAGTCGATTTACTCGTGATGGGAAGCGGAGCCGCCGGCATGGGCGCTGCGGTGCGCGCGCACGACCTCGGCTTGGACGTGCTGCTGGTCGAGAAGAGCGAGCTCTTCGGTGGGAACTCGGCGATGTCGGGCGGCGTCTGCTGGGTCGCCAACAATCCCGGCATGGCCCGTGAAGGAATCGCGGATTCGGACGAAAAAGGTTTCGAGTACCTGAAGCACATCACCAAGGGCGAGGTGCCCGACGAACGCCTTTGGCTCTACATCCGCGAAAGCAAGCGCGTGCTCGCGTACCTGCACGAAAAGACGCACGTGCACTACGTCCCACTTGCGAAGTACACCGACTACTACCCCGAGGCACCGGGTGGGCTGCCCGGCGGTCGTTCGATGGATCCAGTTCCCTTCGATGGGTCGAGGCTGCGCGAGGATTTGATTCGACTGCGTAGGCCGCACCCGCAGTCGCAGATTCTCGGCAAGTTCGGCATCACCGCGAAGGAGGCGCAGGCTGCGATCGGCGTGGGCTTCAAAACCATGATGTTCATGGCTTGGCAGATGTTTTTGTACATGCTGCGCTACTTCAAACGGAAGCGCTGGGGGCGCGACACGAAGCTCTGTGCCGGCAACTCTTTGATGGGTCGCCTTCTGCTTTCGCTCAAAGAGCGCAACATCCCAGCCTGGCTCAATACAAGCGTCGAAGAGCTCGTTTTCGAGGATGGCAAGGTCGTCGGGGCGGTGGTCCGCAAGGAGGGCGAACCGATTCGCGTGAAGGCAAATCGCGGCGTCGTGCTCGCGGCGGGCGGTTTTTCGCGGAATCTCGAGATGCGAAAGCAGTATCAGCGGCAACCGGTCACGACCGAGTGGACCGCGGGAACCCCGTCGAACACCGGAGACGCGATTCGTATGGGACGCGATGCCGGTGGCGCGCTCGCGATGATGGACGAAGCCTGGTGGACGCCCGTCTCGATGGTTCCGAAGTCGCCTTATTCCTGGGTGCTGGTCGTCGAGAAGAGTCTGCCGCATGGGCTGTTCGTCAACCAGTCGGGGAAGCGATTCACCAATGAGGCGGCGCCTTACATCGACGTCGTGAACGGGATGTACGACGACGTGGCGAAAACGGGCGCGACCGAACCTCGTTGGTTTCACGTTTTTGATGCGACGTACCGAAAGTCGTCGATCGCCGGGCCGGTTGCGCCCGGTAAGGTCATGCCGGACAAGCAGCTCCCGCGTCGTTACCGCGACGGCAAGTTTCTCTACAAGGCCGCGACCCTCGAGGCGCTTTGCGAGCAACTCGAGATTCCAGCGGCGACGGTGAAGTCGACGATCGCGCGGTTCAACGAGCATGCGGTCAAGGGTGAAGACCCCGACTACAATCGAGGCTGGAGCGCACAGGACCGCTACTATGGCGATCCGAGCGTGAAGCCCAACTGCTCGCTCGGCCCGATCGAAACGCCTCCTTTCTACGCGGTGCAAATCTACCCGGGCGACCTCGGGACCAAGGGTGGTCTCGTGACCGATGCGCGCAGTCGCGTGCTGCAAGCGGATGGTCGCGTGATTCCGGGACTCTATGCGGCGGGCAACTCGTCGTCGTCGGTGATGGGCCGCAGCTACCCCGGAGCCGGAGGCACGATAGGCCCCGCGCTGACCTTTGGGTTTCTCGCGGCGGAAGACGCGGCACAAGCGCCGAGCAGTCAGAACGAGCAGGAAGCCGCCCAATGAGGGGTCACTCTCCTACCCCATAAGCACATGGTAACACTGCGATTCTCAGGCAAGGATCGCAGCTACACGGACAAAGCTTGCTAACGAGTCGCTGCGATCTCTGCGGCAGAAGATGTGTGGTTTTGGGGGTTTCAGGGGGTGGAGAGTGTCCCCTAGAGTGGGTCGATGTCTAGGGTGGCGTGGGCTGGGGGGAGGCCGGCTTCGATTCGGGCGGCGATGTGGGCTGCTACGTTGCGGAGGAGCTTTCTTTGGGGGGACTTCAAGAGAAGGCGGTAGTGGTAGCGCCCTCGGAGGCGGACGAGAGGGGCCGGGGCCGGACCTAGGACTTGGACGGCGCCGTCTTTGACCGCCTGGTGTCGACGGGCGGTGTCGGCGAGTGCCTGTGTCGCGTCGCGCGCATCGTCTTCGGCGCCAGCATGGACGCGCACGCTCACGAGTCGTGCGAACGGTGGGTAACCGACCTCCTGCCGCTCCCGAATTTCTTCGGCGTAGAAGCTCTCGTAGTCATGCTGGGCGGCCAGACGCACCGCCGGGTGATCGGGCTGGTAGGTTTGAAGGATGACTTCTCCAGGGCTGTCGGCACGGCCTGCGCGACCGGCGACTTGCGCGAGCAGTTGAAAGGTCCGCTCGGCGGCGCGGAAATCCGGGAAGGCGAGGCTTTGATCGGCAAGGGCAACACCCACCAGGGTGACCCCGGCAATATCGTGTCCCTTGGTGACCATCTGCGTACCCACGAGCACGTCAACCTCGCCGCTTCGCAGCCGATCGAGCACCCGCTCGACCCCATCCCCCGACGCCGTATCGCGATCGAGCCGCGCGACGCAGGCCTTGGGGAAACTCTCCTCGACGGCTTTCTGCAACTGTTCGGTACCGACTCCAAGCCGCTTGAACTCCGTGCTCCCGCACCCCGCGCAGGGAACCGCGACCGCCCGATGGAAATCGCAGTAGTGGCATCGAAGCGCGCCCTGCCCCCGGTGTTCGGTTAGGGCGACACTGCAGGCAGGGCACTCCGCCACCACGCCGCAGGAGGCGCATCGAAGGCTTGGCGCAAAGCCGCGCCGATTGAGAAAGATGATCCCCTGATGACCGTTTTCCAAACAGCGGCCGAGCGCCGCAAAAAGAGGCCCTGAGACGAGAGGATGTCCGGTCGGGCCAATTCGGTGCCGACGCAGATCGACGATTTCCACTTCGGGCATGGTTGCACCGGTCGCTCGCGTGGGCAGTGAAAGCAAGCCGATGAGCCCCTGGTTCGCGCGATGGTACGTCTCGACCGAAGGCGTGGCGCTCCCAAGGACGCAGACCGCCCCAGCATACCGCGCCCGGAGCAAGGCCATGTCTCGGGCCTGATAGCGAAAGCCCTCGTCCTGTTTGAACGAAGGGTCGTGCTCCTCGTCGACGACGATCAGACCGAGGTCTGCGACGGGTGCGAACAGAGCGGAGCGCGCTCCGATCGCGACCTGCACCCTGCCCTTGTGAAGCGCTTGCCAGGCATCGTCTCGTTGACGTGCCGTGAGCCCACTGTGCAGCACGGCAATGTCGTCACCAAATCGCGCGCGGAACCGCCCGACGAGCTGCGGCGTGAGCGCGATTTCCGGCACGAGCAAGATTGCGCCGCGGCCTGCTTTTCGAACTTCGTCGATGGCCCGAAGGTAGACCTCGGTCTTTCCAGACCCGGTCACGCCATGGATCAGAAACGCCTGCCCACTACGCTTCGCGAGTGCTTCGACGACGGTGTCGATCGCGATTTGCTGCGCTGCAGTCGGTGCGTGTGGCTCGTCGCGCGCCACCGGGATTCGAAAGAATGGGTCACGAATGGCTTCCACCTCTTCGAATTCGAGTAGCCCCTTTTCCTTGAGTGAACGGACGACGGCACGGGGGTCGTCGACCTCGCCGCGTAGGTCCTCGAGAAGGATCGAATCGCGGTCGGTGAATCGATCCATGAGCTTCTTTTGCCTTGCCCCAAGCCGCATGGACGACGGGGCTTTGCCGGTCGTCGTCACCTTCCAGGTTCGGTGATGCGCGACGCGCTGCCCGGGGAGATTCTCGGTCGCGTCGAGAAATCCATCCTTACGCAGCCGTCGCATCGCCCCCGACGGCAACGCCGGCGCCGCGGCGCGCAGGACCTCGCCGAGCGGGTGCATGTAGTACTTGGCCGCTTGGTCGAGGAATCGCAACAACTCGGGGGTGAACACCGGCTCCGATTCGAGAAGTCCAGCGACGGGAAGTGCACGCGATACTCCTTCCGGAAGGTCGTCACGCCCGCCCACGACGAAGCCGGCTAACTTCCGGCGACTAAACGAAACGGCGACGCGGCTACCCGGCTTCAGCGTACCCCGCAACTGGCTTGGCACGTCGTAGGTAAACAGCTTTCGAAGTGGAACCGGAAGGGCCACCTCGACGTAGTGCGATTCGATCGGCTCCGACGCGCTCGCAGACATAGGTCGCCTATGTGCGCTCGACGAGCGTTCCATCTCGGCGAAATTTGCCCCGGCGCCGATCGGGGTCGCGCGAGTAGACAGCAAACGAGAAGTCGTCTCGCTCGCCTGCCGACAGGCGGTGTGCTGCAGCCATTGCGATCATCGCGGCGTTGTCGGTGCACGAGACGGGAGGGGGAACGAAAAGCTCGACCCCGTTGGCGTCGCACGCCTCCTTGGCTCGGGCACGCAGACCGCGATTCGCCGCAACGCCTCCGCTGATGACCAGCCGGCCGAGCTCTTCGCGCTGGCAAGCCAGAATCGCCTTCCGAACGAGACTCTCGACGATCACGCCCTGAAAGGAGGCGCAAAGGTCGGCGAGCTCTTGCTCGTCGGTAGGGACACCCTGCTGCTGAACGTGACGTGCGAGGGCCGTCTTCAGGCCCGAGAAGCTGAACTCCAAGGTCTTGCGAGACGCCATCGGAAGGGGAAACGAAAAGGCCCGGGCGTTCCCACGGGCAGCCAAGCGATCGATCACCGGGCCTCCGGGGTAACCAAGACCGAGAAGCTTCGCAGCCTTGTCGAAGGCCTCGCCGGCAGCGTCGTCTCGGGTCTGCGCGAGAAGCGCGATGTCACCACAGCCTTCGACTCGGTAGAGCGCTGTGTGCCCCCCGCTCACGAGCAATCCCACGAACGGCATCGCTGGCCCTTCCCTGGGCGGATCTTCGCCCTGCCTGCGCAAATAGACTGCCAAGAGGTGGCCATCCAAATGGTTCACGCCGACGAGCGGCTTGCCGAGACTCCAGGCGAGGGCCTTCGCGACTTGGACACCAACCAGAAGCGAGCCCACCAAACCTGGGCCCTGAGTCACGGCAATCGCGTCGACGCCCCGGAGCCCACCCGGCGATTGGCCGAGCGCTTCACGAATGACCGGAATAATCGCCTGCATGTGCGCCCGTGAGGCGAGCTCTGGGACGATGCCCCCATAGGGCCCGTGCATCGCAACTTGACTCGCGACGACATCCGCCAGCACCTCGCCCGAGTCGGTAACGAGCGCGGCAGCCGTTTCGTCACAGGAGCTTTCGATCCCAAGCACGCGCATCAGAGTTTCTCTCTGCTGAGCCCAAACACACCGAAGTAGTCACAGGCCCCGGCATCGATGACGCCACAATCGGATGGGTCGCAAATTTCCAGTCCAGGGCCGGCAACCAAGCGTACCTCAATGTTGCCGCCCCGAAGGAGGGAGAGAAACACCATCACGTCGCGACCGACAAGAGGCCCCGAATCGGGCCGCGCGACGAACATGTAGTTGCGAAGCCTGCCGCTACCCGGGAACTCGTAAAGTCCAAGCTGATCGTGCGCCAGCGGCGGAATTGAAAGCAGCGGCGTATTGGAGAACGTAGGGCCACAGGGCTCGCCGCTGGTCGAAATCGTGCCCGGGTTCTCGTACTGCCGCTCCGGATCGAACGTGAGATCGAGGGTCACGCCGTAGGGAAAGCCCCTGCGAATGAAGGAGCAGTCAATCCCGTCGGGGCAGTTGAGCGGGTCATTCACGCCGACGATGTCGCCCCGGTAGACCTCGCCCTCCCCGGTACCGAACTCGCCCAGCGGGTTGCAGCCAAACGCAGCAATCAGAAAACAAATCCACCAGCAGCGCCGCATGTGGCGGAGCATAGCAGAGTGCTAGATGCTGGCCCGGAGCGTTTTACTGGCCGAAAGCCAGCGCCGATAACCGGGCGCATCACCCGCCTCCGCTGCCAGGTTTGCGGCCTCCTCGTATCGAGTCTGGGCGTCCCGCGCTCGGCCGGCCAGCTCGTCGATCGATCCGAGCATTCCAACGGCGCGCGCCACGAGACTCGAGCCACCGGTCGCCCTCCCGTCTCGCTCCACATTCGCAAGCTCGTGGGCGGCACCTTCATGGTCGCCGGCCGCGGTCAACGCATCGGCAAGCTCGAGTCGGGCGCGCGAGATGGTGTCGCCGGTCGCTCCCATTTCGGTGAAGAGCTCTAGCGCGCGCCGATAGGCGTTGGCGGCATGCTGAGGGTCGCCCTCGATACGGCGAATGCGGCCAATGGCGACCTGCAGGTGGGATTCGGTCGACGGCTCGACGCCGGCGACCAGCTCGAGCGCTTGGCCATACTGCCGCATGGCATCCCGAGGCCGGTCACGACGCGCGGCAATACGCCCCAGAGACAAGAGCATCTTGGCTCGGTCGGCGCTGTTCGGCGCCGTGAGGTCGAGCGCCTCGCGAAGCACACCGTCTGCACCGGAGGCATCGCCCGATCGAGCGAGCGCTTCTCCAAGCTTTCTGCTGAACGTGGCGATGGCTCGGTCGTAGACGGTATCGCCGCTCTCCAAGGTTTGGCGCCGAGCAAGCTCGAGCG
>CAMYMX010000166.1 GCA_947259605.1 uncultured Polyangiaceae bacterium
GCAGCCCGAGCCCTCGTTCGCCGATGATGTTTCGTTGGATCTGATTCGAGCCCGCATAGATCGTGTCGGCTCGCGAGAAGAGATACCACTTCTGCATGGTGGTGAGCTCATAAGGCGCGCCATCGATGAGCTCGGCCTCCGGTCCAAGCAGATCCATCGCGAGCTTTCCGAGGTCACGATGCCAATTGGACCAATAAAGCTTACTGATCATCGCTTCGCGGCTCAGGTCGGCGCCTTCGTGCTCCAGCATTCGCAGTGCGTTGACGCGCATAATCTTGAGGCCGATTGCGGCGTGTGCGATCCGCTGACGGAAGATGGGGTCCTTTGCAGCTCCCGATTCCTTAGCCGCAGCGACGACTTGCTCGAATTCCTTCTGGAAGAGGTACTGCTGGCCAAGCGTCGATGCGCCGCGCTCGAAGGCGAGCGTGCCCATAGCCACTTTCCAGCCGTTGTTGATGCCACCGACGACGTGGTCCTTCTGCGCACTGGCCCCATCGAAGAATACCTCTGCGAACTCGGAGCTCCCGCCCATTTGTCGGATCGGGCGCACCTCGATACCCTCTTGTTTCATCGGAACGAGAATACAGCTGATGCCCCGATGCTTGGGAGCTTCCGTGTCGGTGCGGCACAGCACGAAGCACCAGTCCGAGTACTGCGCACCTGACGTCCAGATCTTCTGACCTTCGATGGTCCACTCATCGCCGACCAATGTGGCTCTGGTCTGCACGTTCGCGAGGTCGGAGCCCGCGCCGGGTTCCGAGTAGCCCTGACACCAGATTTCCTCGCCTGCGACGATAGGCGGCAGGAAACGCTCCTGCTGCGCCGCCGTGCCGAAATGGATCAAGGTCGGTCCGAGAAGCGTTTCGCCGATGTGGCCCATGTTCCCCGGTCCGTTCGCGCGAACGTACTCCTCGTTGAAAACCGCCTCCTCCTTGATCGAGCAAGCGCGGCCGCCGAACTCTTTGGGCCAGCCAATGCAGTTCCAGCCGGCGGCGCCCATGACCTTGCCCCAGGCCACGCGCTCTTCGACGTAGGTGTCCTGATCGCCGGAGGCGCCTCGGCCCTGCAGGTCCTTGAACGGGCCATTGAGTTGCTCTTGGAGCCAAGCCCGCGCCTCTCGGCGAAACGCCTCTTCTTGTTTGCTCAGCTGTATCTCCATCACAAACCCATCTGCGCTGCGACCCGCTCACGGTGAAAGGCTGGGCTGCCGAAGAGATTCTCGGTAGCCTTGGCGCGCTTGAAGTAGAGGTGCGCCGGGTGCTCCCAGGTGAAGCCGATTCCGCCGTGAATCTGGATCGTTTCGGCGGCGCAGTGAAAGAAAGCATCCGAGCAATAAGCTTTGGCACTGGACGCCGCTTCTTCCAGGCCGTCACCATCCTGGGCCACGAGGGCACTCGCGTAGAAGGCCGCCGAGCGTGCAGACTCGATCATCGTCAGCATGTCCGCGCACTTGTGCTTGATCGACTGAAAGGAACCGATCGGCCTACCGAACTGTTTGCGCACCTTTGCGTACTCGACCGACATCTCGAGGCACATTTCGGCCGCGCCTACTTGCTCCGCTGCGAGCGCGATCCTGGCGCGATCCAAAGTTCGCTCGCAGAGCTCCCAGCCTCGGCCTTCACCACCTAGCATGGCGTCACCGGACACGATTACATCCATGAGCTCGACGGACGCCAGTCGCCGAGTTTGATCCATGCTTGGCAGCCAGGCGCGGTTCACGCCGTCAGCGTTTCCAGGCACCAGGAACAGGCTCACGCCTTTGGCGCCGGCGCTGCGCTCGGAGCGTGCCGCGACGACGAGCAGATCGGCGGTGTGCCCATCGAGGACGTAGGTCTTTTTGCCGCGCAGCATGTAGTCCGACCCGTTTCGTGCATAGATCGCTTCGACACCGACGGCGTCCATTCGGCTGTTCTTCTCGCCGAATGCAAGGGTCGCCCGTGTCTCTCCGGTAGCAATACCCGGCAGGTGACGCTCCTTCTGAGGATCCGTGCCGCCGAGCAGGAGCGCATTGGCGCCTAGGCCAATCGTCGACAGAAAGGGTGCGCAGAGGAGTGCGCGCCCGATCTCTTCCATCAGTGGATGCAGGTCGAGGTAGCTCATGCCCAGGCCGCCGTACTCTTCCGGGATCGTGAGCGCGGTCCATGCGAGCTCCTCGGAGAGCTGCGCCCAGGTGGCCGGGTCGTAGCCTCGTTCGGTTTCCATCGCGCTGCGAACTCGCTCTTCCGAGGACGCCACCTCCAAAAACCTTCGAGCGGTTCGCCTGAGCTCGTTCTGATCTTCCGAGAATGAAAACTCCATTCCCTCAGTCTCCTTGGTTGACGCTAGCGGCCGAAATGAACGCCGGTGTTTCTCCGCCGCCGTGAAGAACGAGATTCGCACCGCTCACATACGCGGCGAGAGAAGAGGCGAAAAACAAACAAGCTCCTGCGACGTCGCCGGGTGTGCCGAGGCGCCGAAGGGGGACCGTTTGCGCGACACGAGCGATGCCCTTTTCGTCACCATAGTGGAGATGCGCTTGCTCGGTCTGAACCAGGCCTGCTGCGATGGAATTGACGCGCACCTTCGGCGCCCATTCGATCGCCAGCGTGCCGCTCAAGTTGATCAGTCCGGCCTTGGCTGCGCCGTACGCCGCTGTTCCAGGGGAAGGCCGTACTCCGGACACGCTGGCGATGTTGATGATGCAACCGCCGGAAGCTTGGCCCTGCATGATGCGATTGGCTTGCTGGGCGCAATGAAGCGGAGCGGTGAGGTTCAGCTGAATCACCTTCTCCGAGAACCTCGGAGACGCCGTCGCTGCCTCGGCGAAGGGCGCGCCGCCGGCGTTGTTGACGAGCACGTCGAGCCGCCCGCATCGCTCGACGGCTTCGTTCACCATCTTCTCGACTTGGTCAGCCTCCCGAACGTCGGCGCTCAGGAAGAGGGCGCTCTTGCCTCCGGCGCTCGGAAGCTCACCTGGCTTCGTACGCCCGCAAACCGCGACGTCGGCGCCCGCTGCGAGAAACGCTTCAGCGATGCCTCTGCCGATCCCCCGGCTTCCGCCGGTGATCAGGACTGCTTGGCCGCCGAAGTCGAGGGGGTTGCTCATGTTCCGTAGACCTTGACCAGTGGCTGTGCCTTCGACAGTAGCTCCTTGACAGCCGGTCCCAGCTCGGCTGCATCCCAACGCTTGCCGATGTCCATCGTCTGCTCACGTCGGTAGCCGTCGAACACCGTCACCGTTCCGCCAAAGACTTCCCAGACGCGGCCCGTGACGTCGCGCGACTGCGAGCTTGCAAGCCAGGCGACGAACGGCGAGACGTTGGCTGGCTCGTTCTCGTCGAAGCCCTCGTCCGGCGCCTTCATCGCGTCACCGAACGCGCCTTCCGTCATGCGAGTGCGTGCGATGGGGCAAATCGCATTGGAGGTAATGCCATAGCGGCCGAGCTCGGCGGCCTGCACGAGCGTCAGAGTTGCGATGCCTGCCTTCGCTGCGGAGTAGCTCGACTGACCTACGCTCCCGAGCACCCCGGCTCCCGAGCTCGTGTTGATGATGCGCGCGTCGACCTGCTCGCCGGCCTTGACGAGCCCGCGCCAATACGCCGCCGCATGCCGGGCCACGCAGAAGTGTCCCTTGAGGTGAACGCGTATGACGGCATCCCACTCTTCCTCGCTACAGCTCACGAACATTCGGTCCCGGACGAAACCCGCGTTGTTGACGACCGCATCGAGCCGCCCGAACTCCTCAATCGCTTGCTGTACGAGCGCTTCGGACTGTTCCCAGTCCGCAATGTCGGCGCCGTTGGCCACGGCTTCACCGCCGAGATCGCGTATCGTTCGAACGACTTCGTCCGCCGGCCCTTGGCCTCCGCCCTCGCCGCTGTTGCTGACTCCGAGGTCGTTGACCACGACTTTCGCGCCTTGCCGCGCCAGTTCGAGCGCGTGCTCGCGGCCGATGCCGCGCCCTGCGCCCGTTACGATCACTACCCGTCCATCACAAATGCCAGTCATTCTCAAACCTCTGCGTCGGCCAGCTTGACCAACAGCTTTCCTCGATGCTCACCGCTAAACAGTCGAAGCAGATGAGCCGGCGCCTCGTCAATACCTTCGGCGATCTCATCGCGATAGTGAATCTGACCCTCGCGAATCCAACGCGCGAGATCCGTGCGGGCCTCGTCGTACCGGGACGCGAAGTCCAAGGTCGTGAACCCTTCCATGCGGGCGCTCTTGGCGAGGAGTTGGAGATAATTGCTCGGCCCGGGTGGAAGCTCGGCCTCGTTGATCTGCGAGATGGCGCCGCAAACCACCACCCGGCCGTGGTAGTTGAGACGGGTTAGCGCCGTGTTGAGGATCTCCCCGCCCACGCTGTCGAAAAACACGTCGATGCCCTTCGGACAAGCCTCTTTGAGGGCAAGCCGGATGTCTGTCGTCTTGTAGTTGATGGCAGCATCGTAGCCGAGCTCATCGGTCAGCCAGGCGCATTTCTCGTCGCTGCCCGTCAGCCCTACCGCTCGACAGCCTTTGAGCTTCGCGATCTGGCCGACGATCGAGCCGACCCCGCCGGCCGCGGCAGACACCAGCACGGTTTCGCCTCCTTTGGGTTGTCCAACCTCGAGCAATCCAAAGTACGCCGTGAGCCCGGTTCCCCCGAGCACGCTCAACATCGTCGACAGAGGAATCCCGTCGATGCGCTTTACCCTGCCGTGAAGCATCTGCGATGTGACGATGCTGTAAGACTCCCAGGCCGCCAATGCCTGCACGAGCTGCCCAACCGGCCAGCCCTCTGCTTTGGACTCGACGACCTCAGAAAGCGTTCCGCTCCGTATTGGCTCGCCGACCCCAATCGGCGGGAGATACGATTTCGCGTCACTCATCCAGCCGCGAATCGCTGGGTCGATCGACAAGTACAGATTCTTGAGCAGCACCTGCCCTGGCTCTGGCACGCCCACGGCCGCAGCAGCTGCCTCGAAATCCCCGAGCGCCGGCACACCCACCGGCCGCTTCCTCAACAAAATCTGCCGATTAACCTCCGTCACCGGCCTTAAGACTGAAACATGTTTCACTTTCTGCAAGGGGACACGCTCCCCCTCGAAAAACTGCATGGTTTCGGATGCTTGGTCCCCACACCGCGAGAATCCAATCCAAGCTGGGTTTTCGCGGTGTGGGTTATAAGCCTTTGAAAACGTGGGCTTATTTGGGACACAGCGTGTCCCCTGGTTCGCCTAGTTCCATGTGATGCCGCGGTGGTAGAGGACGGCGAGGTCCATGGTGAAGGCGATCGACCAATGGAGGAGGGCGCCGAGGAAGAAGGAGCGGTGGCGGAGGGCGAGGTATCCGAGCGTGAAACCGGCGACGATCGACGCGTTCACTTCGAGCATGGGCTTTCCGTAGTGGCCGATGCTGTACATCATGACCATCCACGGAAGGGCGTTCACGTCGAGGTCGCGGCCGAGGCCGAAGGTCATGTAGCCGCGCCAGAAGCTCTCGCCCGAGAGAAACATCATGAAATAGGCGGCGTGGTAGAGGATGAAGAGCCAAATCGACGCCTCGGTGCCGCTGACTACGCCGCGAGCTTGTGGATAGCTCGCTTGGAAGTCGGGGAGGGCGGATGCCCACACGACCAGCGGAACCATCACGACGAAAAGGCCGAAGTAGACCCAGCGCATGCGCGTGCCACCTCGCAGGACGTAGCCGTACTCGCGTGGCGGCTGCCGGAGCTTGAAGCGTAGGAGGAGATACGGAATCACCAGGCGTAGGAGGACACTGCAGGTCGCGAAATACGCGAAGCCGAACAAGGGGGTGCGTGCGCTCTTCGGGACGAAGCCCTCGAAGAGCAGTCGATAGGTGTCAGACCGACCAAACGCCAAGAACAAAATCAGCAAGACCATCGAGCTGATGACGACGAAACGCGCCTCGTACGAAACGTCCGAGAAGCGAACGCCCGTGAGCAAGCGAAGCAGCCCGAAGTACACAAGACTGCCAGCAACGATGTAGAGCCCAATCGAGCCCCGCATCTCTTGCCCCCAGAGGTGCCAACTCCAGTTCAAAGGTAGAAGCACCGCGACGGTAGCTGCCGCCAAGCTCCAGAATCGCCCGCCTTCAATCTCGATTTTTGCGTGGTTCAAGCGGTTCGCCTCGGGCCTCGCAGCTGCCGTCACAAATCGGTGTCCATTCGACGCTGCGCAGCACCGAACCTATCTCAACTCAGCCAAGCCGTTCGATGACCGTGGCCATGCCCTGACCGCCGCCGACACACATCGTTTCGACGCCGTAGCGGCCGCCGCGCGACTGCAGATTGTGGATCAAGGTCGTCATGATGCGGGCGCCGGTTTGGCCGAAAGGGTGGCCGAGGGCGATGGCGCCGCCATTGACGTTGAGCTTGTCGACCGGAATGCCCAGCTCGCGTGCGGACGGAATGACCTGTGCGGCGAAGGCCTCGTTGATCTCGACCAAGTCGACGTCTTTGATCGCGAGTCCGGCACGGTCGAGCGCTTGCTTCGTTGCGCCGATGGGGCCCAAGCCCATGATTTCCGGACTGAGCGCGGAGACACCCGTCGCGACGATGCGGGCCAAGGGCGTGATGCCAAGCTCTCGTGCACGGACGTCGCTCGTGACGATGACTGCTGCGGCACCGTCGTTGAGCGGGCAGGCGTTTCCGGCAGTGACCGTGGCCTTCTCGCCCATCTGCTCGCGAAGAACCGGCTTGAGCCCTGCGAGCTTTTCGGCAGTCGTGCCGTGCCGCGGGCAGTCGTCGGTGTCGACCACCGCGCCGCTCGGCGTGGTAACCGGCGTGATTTCTTCGGCAAAGAAACCAGATTTTTGCGCCGCTTCGGCTCGCTGTTGAGAAAGCGCTGCGAACTCGTCTTGCTCCTCGCGGGATACCGCCATGTACTGCGCCACGTTCTCCGCGGTCTGCAGCATCGTGATGTAAACATCGGACAGGCCTCCAGCGGGCTCCCAGTAGCCCCCTTCGGGCGTCATCAGCTTGGCCATGCGTTCTTCAGACTCGGCGAACTTCGGGTTCTTGGTGTTCTCCATGCCGTCGGACTTACCGAAGCCAAATCGGCTGACGCACTCGACGCCGGCAGCGATGAACACGTCGCCTTCGCCCGCCTTAATCGCATGAGCCGCCATCCGAATCGTCTGCAGCGAAGAGGAGCAATAGCGATTGACGGTCGCGCCAGGTGAATCGAGGCCGGCGAGCAAGCTCACGACCCGACCCATGTTGTAGCCGTGCTCACCCGCGGGCTGGGCGCAACCGATCATCAAGTCTTCGACGGTCGCTGGATCGAGGTTCGGTACCTTCGCCAAAGCCGCTTTC
>CAMYMX010000167.1 GCA_947259605.1 uncultured Polyangiaceae bacterium
TAGAAACAGGAATAGGGAAATCCCGCCGAAGTAGTACCAAAATGCCCCGCGACCGACCGGAACCGTCTTGTGCTTGGCCCATTCGGCGAACTTCCCGATGGGGTAGCGATCCTTGGCCCAAGCCAGGAGCGCGCGATCAGGATTTTCGGGTGACGTAGACATCGTCCCCTTGCATGTGCACCTCTAACGCGTCCAGGGGCCTTGGCGGTGGACCCGATACGTTGGTGCCGTTGAGGTCGTAGAAGCCATCGTGGCAAGCACACCAAATTCGCTCTTTGTCCTCGCGGTACTGCACGACGCAGTCGAGGTGTGTGCACTTGGCAAGGAACGCACGAAATGTTCCGTCGGGTTGCCGCACGATCAACGCCGGCTTGCGGCCGAACTTGAAGATCTTTCCCGAGTTGGGGGCCATCTCGGTGAGGGATGCGGCCTTCACAGCAGAGACCGCGGCTTCCTGCTCCGGCGGCGGCATTAGGAAACGAAGCACTGGAAAGAGGACTGACCCCATCCAAGCGAAGGTGCTTCCGCCGAGAAACCAGTTCAGAATCCGTCGTCGATCAAACAAGCGCTTCACCTTCGTTCGCCGTCCACCAGGACGAAGCTGAGCCTATCGATGTCCACGGAAATTCGCAATGATTTCATATAGGGATACAGGGGACAGTCCCCTTTTTAAAAGACGTCGACGCGGCCGTTGATGTGGGGAGCTTCAATCGTGAGCTGAGTTCCTGCTGCGTTGATGCCTCGGTGGCAGTTGTTGCAGGCGATTGTGGCGTGTCCTGCGGGCGGATTCTGGTGGCAGGCGTTGCAGTCTAGCTCCAGACCCTCTTGATCCCAGGCTACTTCAGGCGTCGTGCCGCCGCGCACGTGGCAGGTCGTCGTGCAACCCTTCGTGTCGAAGTCGTAGCTTGCGTCGGGGCCCCAGGCCGGCTGGAACACCACGTCGACCTCGCCGTTGCCGTGGCGGCCTTCGAGCATCGAGAAGTCCTCGCCGAAGTGGCATGCCTGACAATCGAGACCGCTGGGGTTGTTGGCCGAGGGCTCGGAGTGTGACTCATGCGCATAGCCAGCAGGTGGGCCGCGGAAGTAGCACTGGTCTCTGGGCGGATAGGCGCGCAGCCCATCCCCGTGACAGGTGCCGCAGGCCATCACGCCGCCAGGTAGGCTGTGGCAGTCGGTGCAGTCGGTGGCGCCGGGCGGATAAACGGTGACTTCGTCGACCGGGGCGGGCGAGCCCGCGTGACATAGCCCGCACGCGTCGCCTCGCTCCGGATCGACGATCGGCTGCCACTCGGTGTCCCGGAGATAGTTGCCGTGCCAATCGTCGGTGCGCGGATCGTTCCATTGCGCCGGATGCGTGCTTCGAGGGTTGGGTACAGCGCCCTGCACGACCCAAGTCACGAGCGTCTCGGTATCCTGTGCGTCGAGGAAATCGGCGTGATCGGGCCTCTCCAACGCTTCGAGAATCAGCGCTGTCGGGTCCGGCGGCAACGTGGCAGGCGGTCCGTCGGGGTCCGGGATGCAGCGAATCGTGAGGAAGTAGTCCTCGACACTATAGGCGGCCGCGGGGAATGGCTCGGCGTGACACCCCACGCAGTTCTCTTGTAGAAGCGGATCGACATCGGCAAACACGAGCGGCGGCTCCTCGAGCTGGCGCTCCTCGGTGCACCCGGCGGCCGCAAGCGAAGCCGAAACGAGCAGGGCGGCAGTCAGGAACTGGTAAACCGGGCGAGCCATCAGTTTGGGAAAAAGACACCGTGGCAGGGCGCACATTGGTTCGTCGCGGCGACAGGCTGCTCGGCAGCACGATCGCGACCGGTCACTTCGAACCGATGACTGGCGATATCGTTCCAGTAGTATTGCACCGGTGGTGCACTGCTTGGAATGCCGTCAAAGAGCGCAGGGACGGAAGCACCGGACTTCGCGGTGGGCACCATGTGACATTCCGTGCAACTAAACTCGCGGGTGACGGAGTCGTGCAGGCCGTCCGGTACTTGCGCGTTGACGTGCTCGATCACGTTGAGGAACTCCTCGGAGTTGTGACAGACCGTGCAGACCGCATTTGGGTTATCTTCGATGTCCGTCCCGTATACGTCCTTCAAGTTCGCGTGGGGGCTATGGCAGCCCGTACAGCCTACGATACGAACCGGGTTTCGATAGTGCCTCGAGCGGATGAGATCGGAGTACTGCTGGTAGTTTCCGAAAGCATCGTCGGACTCGAAGAACTCTGTGGTAGCGCCGCTCACTCGGGTGGTGTGATTCACAGCGAAGTCAGCGCGACGGATGCCCGGCGGGGGCATCTGATCATTCGCCGACAGCGGCAAGCCTTTCTCGCCACCGCCGACTCCCAGGGGGCGAGAGTGGCAGCTCCCGCACAACGCCGCCTTGCGCCCCGGGGTGAGTGAACCCGGCGAAAGGATGTTTCGGCCGTTGGGGCTTGGCATCAAATGGTCGGAGCCTGGGCCGTGACATGACTCGCAGCCAACGTTGATGAGCTCGACGCGTCCATCCCCGTCATAGTCGAAGGATCCACCCGCATCGACGACGGCACGCGCGGACCAACCGTTGGCATCGCTTCCCCGGAGCCTGTAGCCGGTGAAATGGCAGCCCGCGCAGTTGTTGTCGAACGACTCGGAGTTCTGGGGTTCGATGAACGGGTTCGGGTCGGCGGGGGGTTTATCGAAATCGAACCACAGGTCGGAGCGGTAGTCGCGCCACTGCCAGTCGTCCGAGCTGTCGTTCAAGTCATCCCCGTCATAGTTGAATTGCATCGGAAGCACGAAGTAGCTCAGGCTGCCGCCACTGTTTTGGCGCCGCGCAAGATATTGCTGCTTCCCGAGAGCGCCTCCATACGTCAGCGCGACCTCGTAAATTTGCGGTGTCGCGCCGCTTCGAGCCATTTCGACTTCATAGGCTCCGATCACGCCAAGCGGTACGCTCGGGTTTCGTCGAAGATTGATTTCGAAGCTCACGTTGGAGATAGGATCTTCATCATCGACTTTGACTTTGCACTTCGATGGATCGTCATGGGTCGATGGCGAGGGGGCGCCGCAATCGAAATAAGAGAGGGTGGTATTCGCGTCGAACATGGCAAGCCCATCGTCGAAATCGGGCCAGGGCTCGATGTCCTGCATGATCGAACGAACGCCGGGTACTTGAAGGCCGACCATGTGCGCGGTGCGCGCCGTGCTGTGCAGACCGTGGCAGCCCATGCATGTCGAGCTTCCGACATAGGTCGCCGACGCCCCTGGTTGCGAGCTCACTCGAATGTCGAGCTGCATGCCGACCAGTGATGCAGTCGTAAAGGCGACGTTGCTGCTGTCGCCACCGGGGAGGTGTTCGCTGTCATCGTGGGCGGGGGTCCACACGACGAAGACCGAGTCGACTTCGTCCGGAAGCATCTCGAAGCGGTACACACCCGACTCATCGACCGCGGCTTGGTCGTAGTTCTCGCCGTTCGTGTCGAGCAAGTCCTCGATCGGCTCATCGTTGTCGAGCGCTGCGGTCTCGGACGGAGAGGCGAAGATATCGAACTCGGTCTCCGACAACGATTCGACGTCAGCCGCGGGCACGAGATAGACCGTACCGCCGGGAACCGGTCGTTGGTTCCCTTCCATCACGCGGCCGACCAAGCCCAGCGGCTCGGGCTCGATGCCCATGTCCGGAGTTTCGCCCGGCGGCCCTTGCGGACCTTCAGGTCCTTCGGGGCCCTGCTCGCCCGTATCTCCCTTGCAAGCCGCCAACGATACGGTGAGTGAGAAAGCTATCGACCAAAGAAAAAATAGGGCTCGCATTGCTACGAGCCCCATCGTACACGCCCTTCCCCGAGGTTCAAGGGGTTGTCATCGAGGGGCGCGCAATGCACGCCCCTCGATTCAGGTCGCTATTCGATTCCGTGAGCCACTCCCACGTCTTCGGAGGCGCCCGGCCCGTGACATGTGATGCAGGTTTCGACGGCCGACGTGTTGAGCGTGCCCTCGATGTCCTGTGTCACGTCGAAGTCCGAGCCGTTTTGAGTCATGTGCGCCATTGGAACGGCCGAGTTCATGCCTGTGAAGTCGAGGTGGCAGCTGCCACACGTCGCCGCATTGAAGGTGGTGTTGGTGTCATCCTGGGGATCATCCAACAGGGTGCCCGTGTTCGTTGTCGTGGCCAAGCGGAAACCCTCTTCCGACGTGGTGTCTTGCGGATAGTAGGTTCCCTCGAGGTGACAGGCGTTGCAGTCGTTGGCCAGACCCAAGTAGCGCGGATAGGTGACCTCGAAGAAGTCTCCGCCCGCGTATGCCCAGTTGGCTGAATGGATGCCGTGGATCATCACCTTCAGGTCAACTGGGGCTTCGCTCGCGTTTGGATCCTTGATGCAAGCGCCATCCGGAGCAGTTAGGCAAGTGCCATCTGGACACTCGGTGTCGTCCGCGCACGCCAGTCCGTTATTAGCCCCACCCTCGCAAACCAGAGGAGCACAGTCAGCGTCGGCCTCGCAGCCTTCTCCGGCCTGCGCGCCCTCACTGCAAATCAGGATCTCTTCAACATCCGTCGCATTTGCGTTGTGACAAGTCGCACACACCTGGACGTTGTCGGTGCGGTTTTCGCCATGGAAGCTGAGGACGCCATGGCAGTTGTTGCATTTCATGATGTCCACGATCTCACGACGCGGCGTCGCATCCCCGCCGTCCGGATTGAGGTATGCGATTTGGCTCTGAATCGGGATCGAACTGGTCGACCCGCTGCTGTCGACGTCCACGCGGGCGCGGCCTTCCATCGCGATACCCCAGCTGTCCCCGGTGGTGCTGCTCGGAGGCGTAACCGCCTGAGTGATGGTGAAGGATCCGTCCGTGGCATCTGGCCCCGTGCAGGTGAAGCCTGCTGGCGGAGCACTGCAATTATTCGTCGTTCCGCTGATAACGGTGATGGACAAGGGCTGCCCGGCGATTGCACCGCTTTCGTGGTTGCTGTAGTCGTCGGTCGACCATGCGACTCGGAAGCGCAGCCTTGCTCGCGCGTCGTCGAAGGGGCCGCCTGCTGCCGTGATGTCGTAGGTCGACATATCGGTCGGATTCAGGACCGTGAACTTGATCTCCAGATCGCCGGCCGGATCAGTCGTGCGCCCCACGCTATCGATCCGGAAGGCGAAGTTCTCTGCCTCCGCGAGCGCCAAGTTCGTATGGACTTCGGCGATTGGTAGGGCACCACCTGGGCCGTGGCAACTCGCTGTCGCACAAGACCCATCGGCCGCGAGAGCATTGAAGGGTGGCGGATGTTGGTAGGCGTAGGTTGAAAGGCCCGTGGTATCGTCCACGCAGGCGGCGTCCCAGGTGTTTTCACAGGGATCCCCGTTTGAATCCACCGCCCGCAGTCCAGCGACGTGGCACCCGCCGCAAGCGGCCGCCGAGGAGCTGGTCTGCCAAGCGTCTCCGTCGGGTGTGGTCTCGGATTGCTTGTGGCAGTTCTCGCAGCCCAAAAGCTCGAGCGGGGAGCTCAGTCCCTGTGGGTAGGTCACCTCCGAGAAGTCGTCGGCAGGAGCTCCGAAGTTCTCCCCGAATCCAAGCACTTCGTAGCTGAAGTCTTGGGGTGGGTCCTGCGCCGCGCCAAGGTCTTCGCGAAGATCCGAGGCGTGGATCGCATGGATCATGTGAGCCATGGCGAGCGACTCACCATAGTCTTGGTCGCGTGTACGCGGGTTGTGGCAGGTCACACAGTAATCCGTCGTAAACCGTGGCTCGTTCCCTTGGGGACCGTGAATGCGAAAACGCCCGTGGCATTTGTTGCAGGTCGCGGTATCGACGATCTGCCGAGTCTCCGTAACGTCCGATCCGTCGGGAACAAACGTTAACTCCGGATTGTCGGGATTGAGCATGCCACAGCACTCGAGTTGTAGAGCCGCCCGGTGCGTCAAGCCTTGCTCGTACATCACTGCGACGGGGGTGGTGACGTTCGCGACGTCGGTGGTGTAGGTGAACGTGTACGAGCCGTCTCCGTTATCGACGAGCGTCCCGAACTCAGCCTGGGCCTGAAGCGCCTGATCGAGTCGATTCGGGTTTCCAGGACTCGGCGATGGGTCTTCCTTCTCCTCGAGCTCGTTGATGTAGCTCACCCAGTTCCCATCCTTCAGTTTGGCGATGTTTCCTTCGACGGCCTCTTCGGCGAGACCGATCACGTCGGCGCCGCCTGCCGTCTTGAGCGTGAACGTGACGACCGGTGGGCTTGCAATGGTGACAGCCGTGATCTCGGCGACATGGGGTTCTCCGATCTCTTCAAGCAGCTCCACGATTAATGGGTTGTTGAGGTCTACGACGTCGCCCGGCCCGGGCGGCGTGCCCCCTGGCGGTCCTTCAGGCCCTTCTGGCCCTTCGGGCCCTTCGGGTCCTGCCGGCCCTTCTGGCCCTTGGACGCCTTGCGCTCCGTCATTGCCGCATCCCGAAATGGCAAGGCCGAGCGCCATGATCGCGCTCAACAAAAACCGACCAACCCAGACATTCTTACCAGCCATAACTGTCACCCTATTTCTCCACCCGATATCAGAGGTCCTGAGTTTCCATATTCCTGCGCACAAAGCAAAGGAATGTCTTTGAAAAACGCATTCAACAACACAGCCGCATTTTGACTCTCAAACGCACGCAAAATCTGCGCGGAAAATCGAGTTATTCGCCTCATCTTTAGGTCGTCTGCGGAGATCATGCGGGAATGCTCTGCTCGCGGCTCTTCGATGCAAGTACAGTACCAACTCTGCAATCATTTCATGACTGTCGCGTGAACGTCAACGCGCGCGTTGAGCGCGTCGACGCATGCACGGTCCATTGAGCTGCGCATCGACCGTGTCCTGAACGAAAGAGGGGCCTACGCACGCGGCGGAGGCCCCTCGGAGAATGTCCGCTCCCCGAGTCGCAACCCGGGTAGCCTGACTTGCGTGTCAGTCCGTCAGTTATCCAGCGCCCCGTCGTCGATCCACTGCTCGAGGGTCGGGATGAACGCATCGTGGTTCGAACCCCCTGGGTGAGGCTCTTGCATCTGCGGGATTAGGCTACCCATGCTTGAGTCGCCGGCAACTACCAGCGGCCCCGAGTCGCCGCCGTCTACCACGACGGCGGTCCAGGTGTCGAGGTTCACGCCGCTTGTGTTGCCGCCACCAATATGGCACGGCGCGCAGTTCGCTGCGAAATAGGGCTGAATGTCATCGGCGAACGAGACAGGCGTACCGCTGCCGCCCGCACCACCTTCGCCGCCCATGCCGCCTTCGCCGCCCATGCCGCCTTCGCCGCCCATGCCGCCTTCGCCGCCCATGCCGCCT
>CAMYMX010000168.1 GCA_947259605.1 uncultured Polyangiaceae bacterium
CCTTACCGGGTACAGCCCGGCAGAAGTGCTGGGAAAGACGCCGAAGATCTTACAGGGGCCAGCCACAGACAAAAAGGTCATCGCTCGACTGGCCAAGACACTCAGCGCCGGCGGTCGATTTGAAGGTAAGGCGATCAACTACAAAAAGGACGGCACTCCTTTTCTCATGCATTGGCGCGTTGTGCCGGTAAAGCTGGGCAAAAATACGAAGGTCTGGCTCGCGATCCAGCGTGAAACGTTCAGCCTCTAGAGTTTGCTGCCGATAAAGGTGACACGGATGCTCACTCAGCTCCTGAATGTCAAAACCAGACGTTGGTGTCCGGTGGTTCTGCCGGCGGTCTCAAGCCATCGACGCAACAGCCATGACGGTGTGATAGCCAAAATCGCACCAAGGAGGCTGAGCGATGAAGCGTCGAGAAGTGAAACGAGGCATTCGTCTAACGGGAGCTGAGCACGAAGAAATACTCTGTCGTCTTGGGGCCGGCGAATCGTACGAGAGAGCGGCCGCGGCCATTGGATGTTCAACTAAGTCGATACAGAGACTGCTCGCTCGAGGTCGCAAGGCTAAACGCCGTCGCAGGCCTCGACCTCGCTCCCCGCATCGGCTGTCGTGTGCCGAGCGGGAGGAGATCTCTCGACGATTGGTTGCCGGAGACTCGTTTCGGCAGATAGCGAGCCACCTTGGTCGTGCGCCGTCGACCATATCGAGAGAGGTCGCTGCGAATGGAAGCCGCACGACGTATCGTGCCTGGTCTGCGGAGCAAAGCACCGCACGTCGAAACCTTCGTCCCAGGGCGGGCAAGCTCACAGCCCATCCAAGGCTTCGAAAAGAGGTGGAAAGGCGACTCGAACAACGCTGGTCGCCGCAGCAGATAGTCGCACGGCTCGTCCTGGACTATCCCGAGGACCTCAGCATGCGCATCTCTCACGAAACGATCTATCAATCCCTGTTTATCCAAGCCAGAGGCGCGTTACGCAAGGAACTCACCACGTGCTTACGAACGGGCCGTGCTCGACGGCGTCCTCATCGACGAACCGAGCGGCAAGGTCAATTGCCCGACATGGTGATGATCAGCGACCGTCCGCCCGAAGCCGAGGACCGTGCCGTCCCAGGCCATTGGGAAGGCGATTTGATCATTGGCAAAGGCGGAAAGTCTGCCATCGCGACGCTGGTCGAACGGACAAGTCGTTATCTCCTGCTCGTGCGCCTACCCGATGGGCGTCGTGCCGAGCAGGTGCGTTGCGCCCTCACACGTGAGGTGATTCAGCTGCCCCCGCAACTACGAAAAACCCTCACGTGGGATCAAGGCAAAGAGATGGCCGGGCATGCGCAATTCACGGTTGCCACAAACGTCAGCGTCTTCTTCTGCGACCCGCATGCGCCATGGCAGCGAGGGAGCAACGAAAACACAAACGGTTTGCTACGACAGTATTTTCCAAAATCCACTGATCTGAGTCGACACACTCAGACCGAGTTGAACGCTGTCGCAAGGGAGCTCAATGCGCGGCCTCGACAAACCCTTCAATGGATGAAACCGTGCGAGATATTCAACGCTGTTGCATCCACCGCTTGAGACCGCCCCCCCGCCAAAGTGTCTCTTAACTCAGAACACGACTCGCGAGGTCTCCATATCCCATTGAACTCTGCGTGGCCTCCCGTAGTGCGCTTGCCTCAAGCTATCCCGGTCGCGCTTGCGTCTGCCCAGGAGAATGCCGCTGGCAATCATTCCCGCAAAGCCACCCACGACGAGAGCAGTGCCGGTCCAGATATACACGTCGTACCTTCTTGGCAGCGGAGCGCAGTCCCCGAAGATGCAAAAATTGGACAAGGATTCACCGATTCCGAAACCCAGAAACATCCCACCTGCGAAGACGACCGCAGCGGAGCTGCCGAGCCCGATTTTCGCTCGCCGAACACGAAGATCCATCTCTTCGAGCGTGTATCCGTCGGCTGTCCGTGGCGCGCTTGGTACAGCCTCAACACCGGCAGAGTCGAGTTTGAGCTGCAGCGCGGACGTTTCGGGTGCTGGCTCAGAAGAGACCTCCTCCTGTTGCGCGCTCGCGCTCTGGGCCAAAGTTCCTAACCCGGCGAGCATCATTCCCAAAACAAGCTTCCGCACAACCGTTTCCTCCTAATCGCGGCTCACCCATATCGTTTCCCCCAAACGGACGTCGTGGAGATAGACGTCCTGGTCGGAGTCCACATCATCCGGCTCGAGGTTGGTGGAGGTCGTTATGAACGCAATGAATCGCCCATCGTCGGAGATGGACGGGTCCGTGCTGAAGCCATTTGCCGGTTTGCCCAGCGAGTTGATGCTGACACGAGTGGTACGATCGGTTCCGGCGTCATGCCGATATACGTTGTTGCCAGGTGCGCTAGCCTGGCTTTCGACTGGCACGATATTGTCGGCGTCGCTCTCATAGACGATGAATTGCCCATCGGTCGAGATGGCGTGCGGAACTATGAGCCCGGCGTCAGGGGACGAGCGCCCTCCGGACGGCTCACCTGAGTCGGCTGCAGTGCTAATCAGCGAAGTGGTGCCAGTTTCGCGGTCGTGTAGATACACCTCAGCAAACTCGGAGCCCGGCCCGTCGATCGGGGGAGGCGGCGATGGAGCTATTAGATTTGTCGCGGCGCTACTAAAGACGACAAAGCGACCGTCTCCGGAGATGACCGGGTCGAACGACGCAGCGTTGGCGGGCTCGCCATCGCTGTTCACGCTCACGAGTGCGCTCTGACCGGTGGCACGATCCAGGACGTGGATAGCGGTATCGACGCCACTCAGACCAGGGCCCGTCTGAAAGGCCAGGAACCGCCCGTCGTTCGATAGCGAGGGCTTATAGGTTAACGGCTGCGTTGTCGCCCGCTCGATCTGCTCGGTAGCCCGATCGTAGAGGAAGATGGCATTTTGAGGCCCTTGGCCGTCCCTGGGCACAATGGTCAACGCAACGACCTGCCCATTACCCGAGATGGATGGCGGCGCCGGCCCGGGGAACAAGAACATGCCAAACTCCGCAATATCCAGTCTCGTCGTGTTCCCCGATCCGCGGTCGGAGATGGCGGCGAGCTCCGCGTTGGCGATGTAGACGATGACCCCACCGTCGCTCGAGACGTCAAACGCAAGGGCCTTCAATGGAAGTTGGGACATTGCCCGCGTCTCTACGTCGTGAACCAGCAGGTGAGAATCCACGACATTGGGGAAACACGTGATAAGAGTGCACTCGGGAGGCTCACAGATGTCCCGACGATAGATGACCTCGCGCCCGTCGGCTGTCAGTTTGGGAGTGAAGTCGCCGCACTCGAAGGTGTTATTCGACTCACTGCACCCAATCAGGGGCATCAGCCCGAGCGCACAGACGCAGAGGAATCCAAAGAGGTACCGCACGACAACCTCCCGGGTTGCACCCGGCCAACTCGGGCCGGTCACACAAAGCAAGCTGGGTCGCCGTAGGGCCTGCCGCTATACGTAATTCTTTACTGAAGAGCCGATTGTGCGCGCAGGCTCTGCGTTTTGGGGCGTGGGTGCGCTGCGGGTGCGCGGCTACGGCTGCGAAGCTTCGGAGAGCGAAGCTCGACGTTGCACCTCAAACGCCCCGACGTCGCACATGGCGTGGGAAGCCGCGCTGGTCAGTGGTTACCCGCATGCCATCCGTGTCCACAATCCGCTTCAGGAATCCAGTTGATGACCGAAGCTAGCAACGATAGCCGCTGAGCAAGTCCTTACCCCTACAGTTCAGGTCGGGACGCGTAGCAGTCCAGGCTTCAGAACCTTCCACGGAATTCCCGTCGGCAGAGATACTCAGCTCCATGTTGCCCGTTGTGGTCAAGTCATCCCTGCCGCCTTCTCCGCTCATCCGTATTTGGTCGCCGCAGATCGTCCCCTCGAGCCACCCCCAGTTGCTCGCTGCGCTGAGATCGCTGCCCTCTTGGAAAATCGTGAAAAAGAAGTCGTGGGGCGGGTACAGTTCGCCCCTGCAGTTGGTCTCGATGTTTGTCGATGTCATGCACCAGATGCCTCCGGGGTTGGCGACTGGCTCAGCGCAAACCGCCTCTTCGGCTCCGCAGGCGACAAACGCGACGCTCAACGCCAGCGCGAAAATCAGACTTGTCAGATACCGCATAAGCCACCTCCCCGGTTGAGGAAGCACCGTTATGTCACTGCATCAGGCGTGCCAAGTGGGACGTTGGAATTGCTTTGGAAACGCGCTGCCCAGGGCGCACCCTTTGCGTTTGGGGCGTGGGGGCGCAGCGCGTGCGTCGTGTGCGACAACTGCTTTTGCGATGTGTTCGCATGAGACGGGTGAGGCCGTTACGTGAATGTCAATCAAGTTCGTGATTCGGCTACGGGAGCCTCTTAGCCGGAGGCGTCAGCGCTGACGCTCTTCCGCAATGTCCATCCCTCGCTCGGCTGCCAGTTGCGCCAGCCGCTCTTGTGCGCTCCTGGTGCCGAGCAGCGTAATGGGCTTCGTTCCGAACCGTTGTTGGGCGACCGTCACGAGCTGCTCGAGCGCTGCATCAGGTGTCTCGCCAAGGAGCTCGATCGAACCCGCCGACTCACGGAGCCGCACGCCACCAGGCAGGTTGTGGACGATGCTGCCCCGACTCGTTCGCGCGCTGCGAGCGGGCAGGGCGCGAAGGTGTTTCCCGTCGCTCTTGATTGCCGGTCCTCTCCACTGCCCAGTCAGGCGCCGCCAAACGTCGATTCATCTGCCGGTTGATCTTCATCAGCGCTTGCGCAAGTACGCGTTCGATAAGGAGGTCGCGCTCTCTGCCGTGATGGTCGACGCGATTCGCGCGTGGCTCGACGCGCGAGAGGGGTAGGGCGACGGGCTCACTTTTGAAGAAGTGCGACCGTGCGTTCCCCTGGCTCCTGCCGCGCTTCAACGACGGAGCGAACCAGGTACCTAACCGCGCTTGTTTGCCGGTCTCTTCGCCCATGGGGCTCATGCTGAGCGCCGAAGTTCGCGGTACTACATGTTGTGTCGCGTGGGGCGTGACCTGGAGAGGGCGTTTAAATTTACTATCTGCAGCTGCGCTGTGGTCGACTCACACCGGGTGCCCTACGACGCCCGACGACGAGCCGTGCACGTCGCAGCTCAGGTCGAACCCTGTGTCAACTTGTCCCGGGTCTCCCGCCGCGACTCGCGAAGCAGGTGGCGCCCAAAGCCCCACATGACCCAGAGGTGAACGATCGCCTGCGAGAGGTTGTAGAGGAACCAGGGCAGGCGCGGGGTGAAGTCGTGCACGGCGGCTATGACCGTGCGGTCGTCAAGGATCTCGCGGAACTCGAGCCTTCCGGGGAGCTCCTCGTTCGGCTTAGCGAGGGCGCCCCCGGTGACCGTGAAGAGCTGGCGGTCGTCGGCCGACTCCTCCGGCTCGAGCCGTAGCTGGAGGAGCGTCAAGCCGAGGAGCGCGACTTGGAAGCGGACCAGGCGCCCGATGACCACCACCTTCATGAAGGGCCAGCCGAAGCGGGGCAGCCACTGCATGTACTCGGCGGCGACCCAGGCCGCCTGGCGGCTCGGCGGGAGCGCCAGCCGCTGCACGGAGCGGGCGACGCTAGTGACGCGGATCACGGCGTCGTCCTTATCGCGGACCGTCTCGCGCGGGTTCGGGCGCATGCGACCGCTGGGCTCGAGGGACTTGGCGAGCGCGTCGTCGAAGGACTCGAGCTGGGGCTCGAGGTGCCGTTGCAGCGGGTTGTCCTGCACGGTCATGTCGTGTCGGAGGCTCTCGATGAGCGGCCCCGCGAGGGCGCTCGAGGCGCCGGTGATCATGGAGACCCAGCCGCGGGAGAGCCACACCGGGATGACCGGTACGTCGATGAGGAAGCGCCGTCGCTCGAGGGTCGCCGCGGTCTTCTCGATCATGTCCCGGTAGGTCATGACCTCAGGTCCGCCGATGTCGAAGACCTGCCCGTAGGCTTCCTCGTTGCCAAGGCACGCCTCGAAGGCGCGGATGACGTCCGCGATGCTGATCGGCTGCGTGCGCGACTGGCACCACGCGGGGAGCGTCATCGCGGGCAGGCGCCCGACGAGTTTGACCAGCATCTCGAGCGAGGAGCCGCCCGGGCCGGCGATGAGCGCGGCGCGCAGCGAGGTCACCGGCACGCCGGTGCTGCCGAGGACCCGCTCGACCTCGAGGCGGCTGCGCAGGTGCTTCGACAGCTTCGACTCATCTCCGTCGGGGATGAGCCCGCCGAGGTAGATGATCTGCCGCAGGCCGTGCTGCTTGGCGGCGCGGGCAAAGTTGTCCGCGAGGATGAGGTCCAAGTCCTCGAAGTTTCCCTGGCTGAGACGGGAGGAGGGAAGCATCGAGTGCACGAGATAGATCCCGACGTCCGCTCCCTCCATCGCGTCGGTGACGGAGCTCAGAGAGAACAGGTCACAGTGGCGCCAGCGCTCGCCCGGGGTGCCCGAGGGGAGCACGGCCACGTTCGGGGAGCGCGTCAGGCCCGTGATCTCGTGCCGGTCCCGGAGCGCCCGCCGAAGAGCGGTGCCGACGAAGCCGGAGGCGCCCGCCATGGCGATGTGCAGCTGCTCTGGGTTCTTCGGGGCCTCGAACACACACGAATCCTAGGTCCGGAGCGCCGCAGCGGGAGGGGGGAGGGCGCGAAGATGGTTGTGGTCGCTTTGGATCGTGGGTCCTCTGGACGGCCGGGTCAGCGGACGCCAGACGTCCATTCACCTTTCCGTCGATCTTCACAAGCGGGTTCGGAAGTACGCGTTCGATCAGGAAGTTACGCTGTCGGCGGTGATGGTCGAAGCGATCGAGGCGTGGCTTGATGCGAGGGTAGGGGTTGGGCGCATCAGCCGAAGGACAAAGAAACCGTCTGCTACGACGATTCGAGGCCGATTTTCCGTCGAGGACTCGACGAGGATGCCGGCCTTGTCGCGCTTCCCGAGCCACTTCGCAAAGCGGCGTCGGTCCGTCCGGACCCGCCGCTCCATGAGCTGCCCGGTGTGATACTAGGAATCAAGTCGGACGGTTCTTGCTAGAATAACTTTTCCCGTAGAAGTTCACACGGCGTTTTCCCGCCGTGCGCACCATGCGGCCGATCGTAGTTGTAGAAGCGTTCCCATGTGGTCAGCTTCTTCTTCAGATCCACGTCGTCGGGATAGGTGAGCAACTGGTAGAACTCGTGACCGCGATCGGTTCGGATGGTTCGTATCCAAAACGGGAACTTCGCGTCCACGTAGTTGATGAAGTCGATGGCGTTGGCTTGGGTATCGTCGCGTTTGTGGTGACGGCAATCCTGGTCGTCGTGCGGTGTCGGATGAAG
>CAMYMX010000169.1 GCA_947259605.1 uncultured Polyangiaceae bacterium
AAGCAGAGCGCGGAGTTCCAGGTCCTGGCGCAGACGGGGGAGGACTGGATTGTCGCCTGCGGCGCCTGCGACTACGCGGCCAACGCAGAGGTCGCGCAAGCCGGCCCCGCAGCGCCCCCGGGGAGCGGCACGGCCGAATCGCAGCCGCTCGAGAAGGTCAAGACACCCGACACGCGGTCGATCGACGAGGTCGTGAGCTTCTTCGGCGGTGGAACCACAGCGGCCCATACCCTCAAATCACTGCTCTATCTTGCCGGCGAGGAGATCTGCCTCGCGGTCGTTCGCGGTGACCACGAAGTCAACGAGCTCGGTTTAGCCCGACACCTAGGCGTCGAAGAGGTCCTTCTTGCTTCCGACGTGGCCGTGAAGGAAGCAACCGGAACCGAGATCGGGTTCGTCGGCCCGGTCGGATTTGCCGGGCGCATCATTGCAGACCCGGATGCGGTGGCCGTGCCAAACGCGATCGCGGGTGCCGGCGAAACTCCCTACCATTACAAGAACGTCAACCACGGACGGGACTTCGAAGCGGAGGTCGTGTCCATCCGGCAAGCCGCCTCCGGCGACCCCTGCCCCAATTGCGACGGCAAGCTCGAGCTCTACCGCGGAATCGAAGGCGGTCACATCTTCGTCCTCGGCACCCACTACAGCGACAAGATGCAAGCAACCTTTCTCGACGAAGACGGACGCAGCCAGTCCATCGTCATGGGCTGCTACGGGATCGGCGTCAGTCGCCTGATTGCCGCCATCATGGAGCAGCATCACGACGAGCACGGAATCCGTTGGCCGCTCCACGTCGCGCCTTACCAAGTGATCATCACGCCGATTGGCAAGGAGGAGGCCCCTCTGACCAAGGCCACCGAGATCTATGACGCGCTCCGGACGGAAGGCGTCGAGGTTCTCCTCGACGACCGCCCCGAGCGGCCGGGGGTGAAGTTCAAGGATGCCGATCTTCTGGGGATTCCCGTCAGAATCACGGTCGGCTCCCGTGGCCTCAAACAGGGCACCGTCGAGCTCAAGAAGCGCACGGAAAGCGAGTCGCAAGACGTGCCGATCGACGGAGTCGTGGCCGCCGCTCTGACGGCAATGGCCGACCTCGGGGGCTGAGCAGATGCGCAATGGCGACGAAGGATACGAGACACCGAAGCGGCGCACAGCGTTGCTCTTGATCGGCTTTGCGCTGCTCGTTGGAATCGGTTTCATCACCGTACTGCGCCCCGAGGTCGAAGACGAGCCGAGCGACGAGCGGACCAGCGAAGTCGAGACGAACGAAGAGCAGGGAGCCGACGAACCTTTGCAGGAATGAAGCGCTCTCGAACCATTTGCGTATAAAGAACCGTGCGTACAACGCGATCTTTGCTCTCCACGGCACAAATTTGTAATATTATGGGGAGCTTGGCCCTTCGCGTCCCCATAGCAGCGGCCCTCACGGCGCTGATCTTCACATCGCTTGCGGTGCGGGTCCACGCATCGCCCGACGTGCCGATGTGCATCGCGGACGCGCCCAACGCGAGCAGCACTCCGATCGACCGTAGGCCCTGGCGCGGGCCCATGTGCGGTCCGTACTTGAACGCCTTTGCGATTTCGGAGGCTCAGCCGCTCAAGACGCGAGCCATCGAAGCCTATCGCGAAGCCAGCGAGCAGATTCTGGCGGCGAACTACGAAGAGGCCCGCCTGCAGCTCGACCTAGCCCATCGGGGGCTCCCTCGAATCGGCGACCGCATCGTGCTGCAGATCGCGCGGCTCGAGCTTCTTCGGAATCGACCCGAAAAGGCCGCCGAATTCTTCACGGAAGCCTTGGTCAGCCCCCATGAATCCGTTCGAGTCGAAGCCGAATTTGGCAAGGTGCTGGCCCTTCTTCGCTCGAATGACCCGGGCGCGGACCAGGCCCTGGACCACCTCTTGGTGACGTACCCCTCGGTGCCGAATGCAACCGAGCTTCTCTTCGAGCACGCGCAGAGCCTGATGCGCCGATCGCGCTACCCCGAGGCGATGCAGGTGATGCACACCGTTCGCGTCGACCACCCGGGAACCCGCGCCGCGGCCTGGGCCGAGTCCGAGCTCGCACGCCTGAGCACGCGAGGCCACGACACGCCCTCGATGACCGACGAGGAACGCGTGCGCCGGGCGCGCCTGCTCGTGCGGACCGGGCCGCTCGACGAAGCCAAGGCGACGATCGGAGAGCTCCTCGCTAGCCCTCTCTCGGGAACACTGCACGCCGAAGTTTACTACCTAGCGGGTCGGCTTGCGCGGGATGAAGGACGCTGGGAGGCCGCAGAGTCGTACTTGCGAACGGCGCAGCTGTTCGAGATTGAAGATATCGCGCAGGCCCAACACATCGAAAATCGCGCGAACGACATGACGGAAACCGTGAGCGCGCGCGACCCCGAGCGTGCACGTCTGCAGCTCGCCAGCTTGCGTGCGGGTCGCTCCAACGTGTCGATTCCGACCAACCGACTCGTCGACCTGGTGCGGGTCGCTTCGGCGGCGGGGCTTCAAGAAAAGGTCGACGCCCTCCTCATCTCTTTGAGCAAGCGAGTTGCGGCGCCGTCCGCCCTTCTCTTCGAGGCTACGATGGCCGCGGCCGGGACCGGCGGCGAAGGACTGATCATCGGGCTTCTGAATGAGATTGCGAAGCGCCCTGGATCCCGCTACCGAACGGCCGCCATTTATCATCTGGCCAGAGCCCACGAACGCGCCCAGCGGCCGGCACAGGCGGCCCTCTTCTTTGCCAGGGCGAAGGCCGAGGCCGCGCTTGCCGGAGACGAATACTACGCGCTTTGGGCGAACAACGGACTGCTGCGCATGGAGCATGGCGCTCCGAACACGGCAGCAGAGGGTCTCTCGAATCTGGAAGAACGGGCCCTGCCCCGCCCCCCGCGAACATCCAGCCGCGCGCTCGCCAAGCAGCTCCGACCGATCGGCGAGCGTCACCTGAACAGCTACCCCTGGATCGCACGCGCCGTCGACCTTCTTCGACTCGGCGAGCGAGATGCAGCGACGGCCGAGTTGTTCGAGGCCTACCTGAGATGGCGAGAGGCGCTCGGGAAGCCTGTCGCACGGGCTGGGCTAAACTGCGTGGCGCGCGCTGACGGCCGTTTGCAAGAAGCGATCGCAAGCGATGTGCGAGCCGCGCGAGTCGGTCTTTCCGATGACGATCGCGCGACGCTTTCGATGGTGGCGGCTACTCTCGGCGACGTGGGCACCGCAGGTGGCTTTGCCGGTCCGGACTTCATCAAGACGCTGCCGCGCGCGTACGAATGGCTCGTCGTGCCCGCCGCGAAGCGATATGGGCTCGATCCCAACCTATTGCTCGCCGTGATGCGAGTCGAAAGCGCATATCAAAAGCACATCGTCTCATACGCGGGCGCCGTGGGGCTCATGCAAATCATGCCGCGAACCGGTCAGCTGATTGCGCATACGCTTGGCCACGACGACTTCACCCCCGCCGACCTCCTCGACCCAGACCTCAATCTGGAGTTTGCTGCTTGGTACCTGACCTCCCTGATTCAGCGTTTCGATGGGCATCTTCCTCTTGCAATCGCGGCGTACAACGGCGGGCCCCACAACGTCCGTCGCTGGATTCAAGAGGGTGCCGCGGAGGCTCCACTCGATGTCCTCCTGGAGCGGATTCCCTTCACCCAGACTCACCGATACGTCCGCAAGGTGCTGGTCCACTACGAGGCCTACAGGCAGCAGCGGGAGCTTCCGATGCCGCCGCTCTCGGTTCACCTACCGGAGCCGCGCATCGATCCACTGGCCTTCTAGTGACAGTGTGACGGGTGGACATGTCTGAAACGGTGGATGCTGTGGTGATCGGCGCGGGCGTGGTTGGCCTAGCTTGCGCGTACGAGCTCTCGAGGAGGCTCGACTCGGTGCTGGTCCTCGAGCGGGAAGTGGGTCCAGGCCGCGAGATCTCGAGCCGAAATAGCGGCGTAGTGCACGCGGGGATTTACTACCCTCAGGACTCCCTGAAAACACGCCTATGTATCGAGGGAAACCGCCGCCTCTACGCCTGGTGCGAAGCGCACGACGTGCCTCACAAGCACACCGGGAAGCTCATCGTCGCGACCAGCGCGGCAGACGAGGAGCGCCTTCGCACGATCGCCCGCCACGCACGAGACGTGGGGGCCGGCGACCTACGGCTCATGACCGGGATCGAGGCGCGCGAACAGGAGCCGGAGCTCCGCTGCGAGCTCGCGCTTCACTCCCCGACCTCGGGCGTCGTCGATGTGCACGAGCTGATCGCGAGCCTCGTTCACCAGATCATCGAGGCCGACGGGATGGTCGTCTATCACACCGGGGTCGACTCGGTCCGAAAGACCGAAGCTGGCTGGCTCGTTCAAACCACGGACAGCACTGGAAGCGAGATGGAGCTCTTGGCTCGGCGTGTGGTGAACTCGGCCGGTCTTTCCGCGCTCGATGTCGCGCGGAAATCCGGGCTGGCCGAGGCCGAGCGACCGTGGCGGCTGTACCCCTGCAAAGGCTCGTACTTCGCGCTCGGCTCCAGCGCCCCGAAAACGCGCAACAGCTTGATCTACCCACTGCCGTCAGGTGGGGGGCTCGGCGTTCACATCACTGCGGACATCACCGGATCGCGACGCGCGGGGCCGGACGCCGAGTTCATCGATACGATCGACTACTCGGTGGACGAATCGCGCGCCGAACGTTTTGCCGAAGCCGTCGCTCGATACCTCCCGGCGATCCGTCCGGAGCACTTGACGCCGGACTACAGTGGTATCCGGCCGAAGCTGGTCGGTCCCGAGGGTGGATTTGCGGACTTCGTGATTCGCAGCCCTGAGTCACAGCCTGGTATGGTGCATCTGATAGGCATCGAATCTCCAGGGCTTACCGCTGCCCTTGCGATCGGCGCCCACGTGTCCAATCTGATCCCTTAGGGGTTGCGCTCCTGGCTGGGGGTATGCATAACCCGGGCGTCCAAAAGGAGCACCATGAGCCATCGACTCTTGATCATCGGAAGCGGACCTGCAGCCCATACCGCAGCGATTTACGCGGCGCGCGCCGAGCTGAAACCCGTGCTCTTCGAGGGCTTCATGGCCGGGGGCATCGCCGCCGGCGGCCAGTTGACGACGACCACCGACGTCGAGAACTACCCCGGCTTCCCCGAGGGCATCATGGGCCCGGACATGATGGATCGCTTTCGCGCGCAATCGGAGCGCTTCGGTACGACCATCCACACGGAGACGGTCAACGAGATCGACTTATCGAGCCGGCCGTTCCGCTTCAAAGCCGACGCCCAGGAGGGTAGCGCGGACTCGGTCATCATCGCGACCGGCGCGACGGCCAAGCGGCTCGAGATCCCAGGCGCCAACGATGGCGAGCTCTGGCAGAAAGGCATCTCGGCGTGCGCGGTCTGCGACGGCGCGCTTCCGGCGTTCCGCAATCAGCCTCTAGCGGTGATCGGCGGCGGCGACTCCGCGGTAGAAGAGGCGTCCTTCCTCACCAAGTACGGCTCGACGGTGTACCTCGTGCACCGGCGCGACGAGCTTCGCGCCTCGAAGATCATGCAGCAGCGTGCATTGGACAATCCGAAGATCGAGATTCTCTGGTCGCACGTCGTCACGCAGGCCAAGGGCGCGGACTTCCTCGAGGCCGTCCGCGTCAAAGATCTGAAGACCGACGAGGAGCGGGACATCCCTGTCGCAGGCCTCTTCTTCGCGATCGGCCACACGCCAAACACTTCGTTCTTGAAGGGACAAATCGACACGGACGATCAGGACTACATCGTCACCAAGCCCGATTCGACGCAGACCAACATCCCCGGTGTATTCGCAGCCGGTGACGTGCAAGACAAGAAGTGGCGCCAGGCCATTACCGCGGCCGGAAGCGGTTGCATGGCCGCACTCGAGGCTGAGCAATTCCTCGCCGGCCATGGATAGGCCATCTCACCTCAGGAGTTGAAGCCAGCGTTGTTGCCGTTGCCGTTTCGGCGCTTGCGCTTTTGCTGCTTGCGAAGCACGGCCTGCGCCCGACGCTCCTTGGTCTTCTCGGAAGGAATGCGGCCCGGGTGAGCCTCCTGCTCGCCGTGATGTTCGTCGAAGGCGCCGGGTTGCGTGCCCAGCTCGAAGAACGCGACCTCGCGCTTGGCGCGCTCGCCCAACCGGAGAGGAACGATGGCAGCCCCCACCCCGGCGCCGACATAGACCGCACCCTTCGCATCGTCGGTGCCTCGCGAACCGTACAGCCCATGGATGTACTTGTGCCCGGCGAGCTTCCCTACCGAGAGCTCGTGCAGCCGAGCGACCGTAATTTGCCCGGCGTGCGTATGACCGGAGAACACCAGCGGCACGCCAGCCTCCCAGAGCGCATCGGCTTCCTCGGCGATGTGCGATAGCCCGATGACTGGCAGATCAGCCCGCAAGCCCTTGAGCGCCGCACGTCGATCGGCGTGACCCGTATAGGCATCGTCGAGGCCGACAACCTGCAAGGCCTGGTGCCCGACGTGAATGGTGGTGTTCGCATTGTCGAGCACCTCGGCGCCGCCTCGTCGAAGCGCCTCCCGCACCGGACCCGCTCCTGCCCAGTGATCGTGATTGCCGAGGACGGCGAAAACGGGCGCGTCAATCTGGCTGATCACCTCGGTGAGATCGTCGAGATACACCTGGCTGTGGCAGACGAAGTCGCCACTGATGACCACGATGTCGGGCTTGCCGGCGTTGGTCATCGAGGCCGCGTCGTACTGGACCTCCATCGGCGTGACCCGGCCGACGTGCAGGTCGGTCAAGTGCGCCACCCGGACCCCTTCGAGGTGCTCGAGAAAGCACTCCGGTCCTGCAAACCGACGGATGCGAAACCGACGCGAAGTATCGTGCCAGGGGTCTCGCTCACGCAGCAGCTTCTTTCGAAACTTTCGGAGCCCTTCAATGGTTGCCGATCGGCTCATTTCTCACTCAATGTAGGTCTTCTGCTCAGTGGTCGCACGAATCTGACGGAGGGGGTTTTCGTGTCAGTCGCGAAACGGGCACGTCCGGGCCCGTCGGGCGACGCGGACGGGTCTTCTTCCCGCGAAACCGCCGTAAGACGTAGACACACGCAAATGCGACAATTAACCCTGCCATGATTTGCTGCCACGGCATACTCAAACCCTAGCCGTAACCAAGAAGCTGGCCACCTTGATAGACCGCGAGAGAGGCCAGATACGCGAGTACGGTCATGTACGAGAACAGGAACACCGGCCATTTCCAAGAGCCGGATTCTTTCTTCACCACGGCGATGGTGCTCATGCACTGACAGGCCAACAAGAAGAAAATCAT
>CAMYMX010000170.1 GCA_947259605.1 uncultured Polyangiaceae bacterium
CTTCTTCGTCCAGCGGGCCCATTGCTCGAGCAACCGCGCGATGGGAATGAGCGCGCGTTCGGGGAGATTGATCCGGGGCACCGGCACGTCCGCGAGCTTGCCGATTATCGAGAAGTACTCCCGAGTCGTCGCGCGCTCGGTGCCGATCAGGTAGCGCCGGCCTGTGCTCGTGGGGTTGAGAAGTGCGCGGACGATCGCCTCGGCAGCGTCGCCGACGTGGACGTACGTATAGGTCGTGTCCGCCCCAACCAGTACAGGCAGCCGTCGCTCGACTGCGCGGCGAACCTCCATGGTGGGCCGAGGGTCTCCCGCGCCGATCACGGCGGCCAGATGAACGACGGTTAGGGGCAGTCCCTCGTCGGCATGCATTCGCCAGCCGATCTGATCGGCGAGGTACTTGCTGCGCGCGTACTTCGATGGATGTGGGCCGGGCAAAGTTTCCTCGTCGAAGGGAATTTGTTCCGGGACCCCGAACGCGAGCGGTGTGCTCACCTGAACCACCTTTTGAGCCCGTGCGGCCAGTGCGGCTCGAAACACATTGTCGGCCCCTTGGGTGTTGAGCTCTTCGTAGAGCTCGGGGCGCGCGCTCCAGAAATCTCGGTATCCGGCGAGATTGATGATGCCCCAGGCGCTCTCTACCAGCGGAGTCAACGAGGCGGGTTCGCAGATGTCGCCTCGAACACAGCTCACCCGTTCGTCCAAGGCCCTGAGCTCGTTTGCATCGTTGTCCGAGCGCACGAGGCATCGAAGCGCGAGGTCGGACTCCTCGAGCAATCGCTTCACGACATGTCGGCCGACGAAGCCGGTTGCGCCCGTGATGGCGATGGTTCGCATCGAGGGTTCCATCGCGCCACTCTAAAGTCTTGCTGAAATTCGCCAAGCCCAGACTTGCTCCGCTGATCCACCGCTCTAGTGATACGCACTGAAACAACGATGGCATCGTCAACTGCAGCTCCGACCCGAGAAAGTCGCTCGACCATGGGCCTGGCCCTGCGCATGGCCGAGGCCGGGGTTGTCCCAGACCTGATCCTCAGGTCCGGCACACGCCATTTGCTCCGACGGCGTCTCCGGGAGAGCGTGACCGGCCCGTTCGAAGTGCGAATGCACGAGCAGTCCGCGCTGATGGACCGTCTTTCCGCTGGCCCCATCGCGATCGACGTCGCCGCAGCCAATGAGCAGCACTACGAGGTCCCCGCTCCCTTCTTCGAGCTCGCGCTCGGCCCGAGGCTCAAGTACAGCTGCTGCTATTGGGATGAGCGCACGCGGGGCCTCGCCGCGGCGGAAGAAGCCATGCTCGAGCTCACCGCTCGGCGAGCCAAAATCCAGGATGGCATGCGAATTCTCGACCTCGGCTGCGGCTGGGGTTCGTTCTCGCTCTGGGCAGCGGAGCAGTTCCCAAACGCGCAGATCCTCGCCGTGTCAAACTCCCGGATTCAGCGTGCGTTCATCGAACGCCGTGCTGCGGAACGGGCGTTCAACAACCTCCGCGTTCAGACGGCCGACATCAACGATTTTCAGCCGGACGAACAGTTCGATAGGCTCGTTTCGATCGAGATGATGGAGCACGTGCGCAACCATCGGGCGCTTTTCGAGCGAATCGCAGGTTGGCTTGCTCCCGGCGGCTTGGCCTTTTCTCACATCTTTTGTCATCGGTCCCACGCGTACACCTACGAGCACCGCGACCCGAGCGACTGGATGGCGAAGAACTTCTTCACCGGCGGGATGATGCCGTCCGAAGAGATGTTTCGACGCTACCAAGACGATCTCGTCATTCGCGAGCAATGGCGTGTCAATGGAAGTCACTACCATCACACCTGTGACGCCTGGCTCGACCGCCTCGACCAAAATCGAGACTCCGCGCATCAGATTCTCGCCGATGGGTACGGGTCAGATGCATCGCGCTGGTTCCACCGTTGGCGGCTGTTCTTCATCGCGTGCTCCGAGCTCTTCGCCTATCGCGGTGGACAAGAATGGTTCGTGTCGCACTACCTCTGGGAAAAGCGATGACGCTCAGGGCTTGATTTCGTTTCCACGGAAATCGAAAATCTTGCCGCTGTCTTCACGGTCCAGTGAATCGATCACTTGGAGCAGCGCGGCGACGGATTTGCTCGCGGGAAACAACTGCTTCGCAGGCACGTTGCGTTGGAACGGCCTCGAAAGGTCGGTGTCGACGGTGCCGGGGTGAAGCCCCACGACAATCGCATGCGGTGCGACTCTCGCGAGCTCGATCGAAATGTTTTTGGTGAACATGTTCTGGGCGGCTTTCGAGCCGCGATATGCGTACCATCCTCCCAATCGGTTGTCCGAAATACTCCCCACGCGCGCCGAGAGGCTTGCAAACACCGACCGTCGTCCGTGTCGAAGGAAGTCATGGAAGTGCTTCGCGACCAGCAGCGGTCCAAAAGCATTGACTTCGAACGCGTGGCGCAGCGGCTCGGGTTGAATTTGCGCGAGCTTCTTCTCCGGTCCGAAGTCGGGACCATGAAGGATGCCTGCAACGTTGAGGATCAGCTGCAGCTCCTTCGTCTCGAGCGCCACGGCTTTCGCTGCGGCGGCGATCGTCTTCTCCTCTCGAACTTCGAGCGCGATCACGCGAAGGCGTTTCGGGTACTGCGCCGTGAGCGCCTTGAGCTCCGTGGCGTCTGCGGGTCGTCGGCATGTTGCGATGACACGACCTTCTGGCTGCATCCCCAGCAACTGACGCACGACCTCCAAACCGATTCCGCGGCTTGCCCCCTGGACAAACGAAGTGCCATCGAGCTGCATCATTGGGACTCCGTTTGCATATTGGACAAAGGCGCGCGTCTGCCAAGACACCTCGCGTCTATTCCGCCGCCGCTAGCATCGGAGAAACGATCGGCCTCAAAGGCAGCAGGCAGCCCTGAAAACGTCCCGAAAACCAGCTGTCTAGCACTTGTCTATCTATTTGCTTGACATAACGTGGACAGATCCTAAACACAGTCCTGGAGGAGAAACATGAACCAATCATCCACTAATCCTGCGCAGAAGCTCGGCTTTCGGAGTGCTCTCGCGGTCCTTGGCGCATCCAAGGCCCTCTTCTTTCTGGCGGCGGGCCTTTCATACCTTTTGTCGATCTGGCTCTGGTTCTCGGGCGATCGCGAGCGCGGACTATTCGTGGGGCTGTGGGTTCCGTCCATTCTTTCGGCCGGTGCCCTTCTGCTGAGCCGGGGTCACCATGAATGACCTCGACCTGCTGGTCGCCGGCGCGATGGTCTCCTTCCTCTCCGTCGCGGGCGCCTACATTGCGGTTCGTCATCGTGCGAACGAAAGCCCCGTGAGCTCCTATGCCCCACAGGGACAGGAGCTGAGCTCCCCGACGGCGCCCCACGTTTCAAAGGACCTGAACCCGAGGTAGCCCCATGCCCGCGTACGAGACCCACGTTTCCGAGACTATACCGGGCCCGACTCGGCCCAAGAGCGAGTGGAGCTCCTTGCTGGATCTGGTGCCCGCCGGCTTCGACCTGCTCTCCACCAAGCAGGTCGCGCACCAGGCCTTGGAGCTGCTGTCCAATGCGGCCAACGCCAATCGCTACGCCTCCGTGGTCGGTTCGACCCAGGCCACGCTTCGGTCCGCGCGCATTCCGATTCTCGTCGAGGACAACCGCGGCGAGCGGCCGCTCGTACCCTACGCAGACCTCAAGCGAACGCAGCGCCGGTGGCTCGGGCAGGTGATTTTGCAGCTGTACTTTGCCCAGCTCTTCCAAAGCGATACAGCGGTCATCGACCTCTGGCCGTCCCGCCTTGGGATCGATGCGGCGGGTGATGCGGTCTGGAATCCGCGACCCGTCTATATTCGCTGGGATACGAGTTTCGTCGCTGCCCTTCGAGGCGTGTACGCCGGTTTCTTCTTGGATGACGAATCGCGGTTCGAGGAAGGTCTGAGCCAGCTCCGTTTAGGTTCCGCCGGTGGGCTTTTGTTGCGTCACCTCGGCCAGGGGAATCAGCGGGGCGTCCGCTTCAGCTCCTCCGATCTGCAGTCGACGCTCAGAGACATTTCGGAGCTTCGTCTCGGTCAGCCGGGAGGCCTTCACCGAAACTTCGTGGCATTCGGACTCTACCTCGCGTCGCTCCATGAGGTGCTCGAGTCGCTCGACTGCACGCTTGACGTGCGCAGCGCGTTCATGCGCGGCTATCGACGGGCTTGAGATGAAGTGGATTGGAGCGGTCATCGGAGTCGTCGTTTTGGTGGCCGCACTCGGCGTCGCCGTGCTTGGAGGTGGAACAGTGGCGTACGACAGCCCGCGGTATAGAGTCGTTCGGACGATCCGTGACATCGAGATTCGCGAATACGATCCTTACTTGGTCGCCGAGACAGTCGTCGACGGAGGCCTCGAGAGCGCAGGAAGTCAGGGCTTTCGCGTTCTGGCCAAGTACATCTTCGGCGACAATCGCGGCAGGCAAAAGATCGCGATGACGGCGCCCGTGAGCCAGGAGAAGGCGGACGGCATGAAGATCGCCATGACCGCACCGGTGACGCAGGAGAAGGCCGGCGACCGGTATACGATCCAATTCATGATGCCCTCGGAATACTCACTCGAGCAACTGCCCGAACCCAATGACTCCCGGATCGCCCTCCGCGAAATTCCCGCGCGTAGATTTGCGGCGGTCCGCTATTCCGGCACCTGGTCGAAGCGGAACTATCAGAAGAATCTGGATGTGCTCCTCGGAACTCTGCGCGAGGCCGGCTACGAGCCCAGCGGTGAGCCGATCTGGGCGCGCTACGATGCGCCGTTCAAGCCCTGGTTTTTGAGGCGGAACGAAATTCTCACTGCATTTGAAGCGCCGGTCGCGCGGCATTAGCGCGTTTGGGTGCGAGCAAGCCGCGCGGCGCGACCGTGGAGATTGGTTCTTCGCGAAGACCCAGCTTGCGAAACACGACATTGGCACAGAGAACCCCGGAGACGTAGGCGGCTTCCATGTGCGTCATCGGATAGGGCAGACGCACCCAATCTCCCGCCAGGAGCAAGCCTTGAACCGAAACCTCCGGCGAAGGACGAAGCGCGTGCTGGCCGGGGGCGAAGGCAGGAAAGTCCCGACGAACCTGCAGCACTTCGTCGGAAACGACCAGGCCTTCGAGCTCGGGAAAATAGTGATTAAGCTCTTCCATGAAGACCCGCCGTATTTCCCCGTCGCTATTGATGTCGCGGGGCAGCGCATAGCTATGCAGCTCTAAGACGGCGCCTCCATTGATCTCGACCCAGGCCGACGCTTCGTCCGTGACGCGATGGTAGAGCGTCACCGAGTCTAAGACGCGCTCGCGGTCGACATTGATGAACGTCGGTAAGCCCGCGCGAACATCTCGATCGACCCAAATTCGCCAAACCGCGTAGCCGCTCGAGGTGCGAAGCGCCAGCATTTTGCCGACGAAATCGGGGTCGACCTCCAGCATCCATGCAGAGTTTTCGATGATCGACTGCATCCCGGGAATATCCGCGGCCAGCACGACCCAATCATACTCTTCTCGCCCAATGCGAAATCGTTTGCCCTCGCCACGCTCGATTTCGGACACGGGTGAGCTCAGCCGGATCTCGACCCCATGCGCTTCGAGATGCGCGCGAATCGGGGCCAGGAGCGTCGTCTCGTAGTCGCCTGCGGGGTAGTCGTAGAGTAGGCCGTGGTCATGGCTCAGATAGTAGAAATGGAACGCGCGAAGCACGTCCGCCGTCGATAAGTCGGCCTCGTCGGAAAAGAAAGCACGCGCAAAGGTTCGAAAGGAAAGCCGGAGCTCGGGCGGAAGATCTGCTTCTTCGCAGAAGCGACCAAAAGGTATCGCATCATAGGCTTCGTACGTGCGTTCCATATCGAATCGAACGAACGCATCGAGACGTTCGCGCGTCCGCTTGGGAATGACATCGCGCCAGCGATAGAAGCCGCGCCGACCAAGATCCACGATGTTGAGTGCAGGAACGGTGTCGACGTTTCCATAGCTCTGCGGCTTAAGGTCGGAGTGGAGGATCACGTAGTCCTCGATCGCGCGAAAATCCTTCCGTACCCCCAAACGGTCCAGGAATCCGTTCAAGTTGTAGTACTGCCGAAAGAACGCATGAAAGCCGTGCTCGACTGTCTGCTCCCCGTTCCCCACTGGAACGTTCCAAGCGCCGATCTTTCCGCCTAGGTACGCGTTGCGCTCGAAAAGTGTGACCTCGATGCCACGCTCGCCGAGCACGGAAGCCGCGCCAATGCCGGCGAGCCCGCCGCCGAGCACGGCCACCCTGGGCGCCGCTCCGCCAACCTCGCGTGGCAGCGCCTGGTCGGTCGGCTCGACTTCATGACGGTAACCACCCAGCTTATGTTCGACGAGGCGACCGAGGCCTCGCTTCAGCCGCCCGCCGCGCATGGAGAGCCAAACCACCAGCACCAGCAGGACGGGCACCCACCACCAAATGCTCACTTTGCCACCCGGTTTTCCTGTACCATGCGCCCAATCCGCAGCAATGCGGTTTCAGGTGCTGTCTAGATGGTGTCTAGGTCTTGTCGAGGAGACTGACAGGCCATATACATCGGAGGTGACCGGGGAATGGTGACTGACCTGCACAACGTTGGGGTCCTGGGAAGCGGACCAGCGGCCCTCGCAGTGGCTTCGGCATGCGTACGCCGAGGCGCTTCGGTGACTCTCGTCGCACCCGCGCCGCATTCGAATTGGTTGCCGAACTACTGCCTGTGGGCGGACGAAGTCCCGCTCGAGATTCAGGACCTGACCGAGCAGTTCTGGCCACGGGTCTCGGTCGCCACGGTTCTCGGAAGTCACACCTTCGACCGCCCGTACGTCAAGCTCGACACGGCAGCGCTCCAGGGCCACTTCTGGGATACGCTCAGAGCCGGTTCCGTCCGCGTCGTACCGAGGTCCGCGATCCGTTTGAGCCATCGGCCGGGCTCGACCACCGTTCACACTGAGGATGGGGCCGAACACCATGTCCAGATCGTGGTCGATGCGTCAGGGGCTCGGACGCCGTTCGTCCGCCGCGTCCACTCTCGGCCGCCTGCCTTTCAAACGGCCTATGGCTTGCTCTTGGACGCGCCGGGGCACGGTTTTGATCCCGCACGCATGGTGCTCATGGATTTCCGGCCGGTCTCGAACGCCGAGAAAGAGCCTCCGTCGTTTTTATACGTGCTCCCGCTCAGCGGCGGCCGGCTGTTCGTAGAGGAGACCTCGCTCGCCCGCCGCCCGGCCATGTCGATGGACCTGCTTCGTGCGCGCCTCGAAGCCCGGTTGAAGTCATTGGGCCTCGCCCGGAGTACCCGACTCGG
>CAMYMX010000171.1 GCA_947259605.1 uncultured Polyangiaceae bacterium
CTGGCGCATGAACACGACGAAACCAGGGTCGTCGGGCCCGGCGGCGCGAACCACCTTCGATGCAAAAGTCTCGAGAAACGGCAGTCCCACCGTCACACCCGCAGCACCCGTGAGAAACAGCCGCCGCGCAAATGGTTGCTTACCGAATGAGCTCATGAGCCCTCCGCGTTGCGCGCCCGAAACTCATCGCTCTGCACGAGCTCGAGGATGAGCTCTCGGATCGAGAGTCCTCCAAGAGAGGCGTCGCCCATGTTTTGGATGAGATCGAGGTCCGACCCTGCGGTATCGCGCCCGAGTGCGTACTCGACCCAGTGTTTCGCATAGCAGTCGTGCGTCTGTACCCGTTCGGCCATCGCGCCGGAGAGCTCTCCGGCCCCGTCGTACGATACCGGCCCGTCCGCGAACTCGAAGGTCGCCGCCGAGTCGACCGGCAGACCGAGCTCCTCGGTCCGATACTGTCCCAGCCCATCGAAGCGCTCGAACGCATAGCCGATCGGGTTGATGTAGGTCCCGTGACAGCTCGCGCCGCAGGTTCCGGGACCGGTGTGCATTTCGATTCGCTCGCGGGACGTCATCGTGACTCCGTCGTCCCCGGGAATCGGCGGAATCGCATCCGGTGGCGGAGGCAGCTCCGTACAAAGAACTCGATGATTGATGAAGACACCGCGATGAACGGAGCCCGTGAGCCCCCCGTGCGATGCCAGAAAGCCAAGCTGCGTAAGCAGGCCGCCGCGCTGAGGCTGCATCGCCGAGTCGAAGCTCACCTGGGCAAAAGCATCATCGAATGCGCCTTCGAGCCCGTAAATTGAAGCCAAATCGCCGTTGACGAAGGTGTAGGGCGCCGTCAGCAGCTCTCCGAAATCACCGTCCGATTCGAAGATGTGCTCGACGAATCGGCGAGCCTCCTCGTACATGTCCTGGCCCACGCCGCCGTAATAGAGAGGGAACTCCGACGGGTTCTTGCTCAGGTCGCGGTAGAGATCCCAGTTGAAAAGCTGCGCATGAAAGCGCTCGAGCATCGCCCTGCCGCGTGGGTCATCTAGCAAGCGCGCCGCCTGGCCGGCGATCTGTTCCGGCGTGCGCAGCGCGCCCTGCTCGGCTTGATCGAGCAAGGCGTCATCTGGCCCGCTGTCCCAGATCATGTATGAGAGCCGGGATGCGATCTCGAAGTCGCCGAGCTGCACGGCGTCCTCGCTCTGGCTCTGACCGAGCTCGACTCGATAGACGAAATGGGGCGCCTGCAGAAAGGCTTCGAGCAAGATCCGAACTCCCCCGTCGAACGCAGGCATGTCGGGGAAATGCACGGCGCCCTGCTCGAAGAGGGTAATGTGCGCGTCGATTTCCTCGTTGGAGAGGGTACGCCGATACGCGCGGCGGCCAAGGTTGCGAACCACGGCACGCGCACGTTCCGAAGCGTCGCCGGGGAGTCCACCGGGCAGCAGGCCGGCGAGTATTGCCGGATCAGATGTCGCCGCTTCGGCCAAGGTCTCTGCCGCGTCTTGGTAGTCGCCCCATAAGTCGCTGCTCACCCGGAGCGCACGGATGTTGTTGTCGAAAAAGCTAATTCGGGTGTCCGGCTCGAAGCTGCCCGAGAGATCGGGCGGTTCGGCGAGGCGGAGTAAATCGCGCACGCTATTTTCCCACTGGCTGTGCGTGAGACGCGGGAAGGCGGTCGATGCGGCAAGCTCGCCGGTCGCGCCGCAGACCGAGCGCCCGCAAACAGGGGCGGACGTTCCCCCACCGCCTGTCGGCCCGCCAGCCCCGGCTTCCGTGGTGGCCTCGCCGATCGCCCCGTTGCAACCGAACAGCAGGAGGAGGCTGCAGATCCTCAAATATCCAATGCGCACAGAGTTAACCCTTAAGGCTCAAGTATCCGAGCCAGAGGGTGTAGGTGTCAAGGGCTCTGTTGGCATACACCGGGAATCGTTCGCACGCCGGGCTGCCGTGCTAATTCCACCCGGTGTCCAACCTTGCCGGTCTTCTCGAGCGACTCGATATGGAGCTTCTCGATCGCGATCTCTTCCGGGGCTTCAGTCCCGACGACGGCCGGCCTCGAATCTTCGGCGGCCTGGTCGCTGCCCAGTCGCTCATTGCAGCGTGCCGAACGGTCGAGGGCCGTGTCGCACATTCGCTGCACGGCTACTTCCTCCGTGAGGGCGATACCTCGGTTCCTGTCCTCTATCATGTCGACCGCATTCGGGACGGCCGCTCCTTTGCAACGCGGCGTGTCGTGGCCAAGCAGCGTGGCGAGGCGATTTTCAACCTGTCGGTTTCCTTCCAGGCACCGGAGGAGGGCCTCGAACATCAGACCGACATGCCTGAAGCGCCGCCACCGGAGACGGTCCCTACGAACGTCGAGCGATTGCATGCCTACAAAGATCGCTCAGAACATCCGGCGATCGACTTCCTCTTGATGCTCGACCGACCCATCGAGCGCCGCGAGGTGGACCACGTCGATCTGCTCGACCCCAAGCCGCGAGCTGGCATCCAACGAACTTGGTTTCGCGCGGCGGGTACGCTCGACGACGAACCCGTGATTCATCAGGCAGTCCTTGCGTACGCCAGCGATTACGGATTGCTCGAAGCCTCGTTCACCCAACACGGTCACAGCTTCCTGACCGACAAGCTCATCATCGCGAGCCTGGACCACGCGATCTGGTTCCACCAAGCGTGTCGTGCAGATCAGTGGATGCTCTACGTGACCGACAGCCCACGCACCACTGGAGGGCGCGGACTAAACTTTGGTCGGATTTACTCCGGCGACGGAGCGCTCGTGGCATCGGTTGCGCAAGAGGGTTTGATGAGAAACCGGAAGCAGCGATGAGTCGACGAAGCGTATCCCCTTGGCTTGCCATCGCCATCGGCGTTGGTTTCTTTGGATCTCCAGCTGTGGCTCAGACCGGCCCGATACCGTCGCCCCTCGAGGACGCCGGTACGCGTGAGGCCTCGCCCGAGCTGCTCGAGATCGACCGAAAGATTCAGGAGCTGCGCGCCCGACTCCAGAGCTGGAAGGCCAAGGCCGCCGAGTACCAGCTCGCGGCGGAAGAAGCACAATCCCGCGGGAAGATCATCGAGCAAGAGGTCGCACGCCTCCAAGATCGGGAGGGGATCGAGGTGCCGGAGGGCGCGACCGCGGCGGAGCTTGCTGCAAAGCTGGCGGAGGCCGAGCAGGATCTCGCGGCGGCGCGACGTGATGCCACGGAGCTCGATGCAGAATCCGAGGCGCGGGCAGAGCGACGACGAAGGGTCCCCGAGCTACTTCTGATCGCGAAGCAGCGGCTCCGTGATCTCGAAGGGACGCCCATTGTGGCCGGCAGCGACGCTGCACAACAGGAGGCGTTTTCCGAAATCGATTCGCTCAGACGGGACGCGCTTCTGGCGGAAATCCAAGCGTATCAAAACGAGCTCGCGAGCTACGAGGTTCGGGGTGCGCTCCTCGCCAAGAGCCGGGACAGGGCGACCTTGCGAATCGCATACTACGAAGCTCTGAGCACCAAGCTGCGAGAAGGGGCGCAGCGCATGGAGCTCCTCAAGGTCGAGAGCGAGAATGAGGAAGCCAAAAAGCTCCTGGAGGAGCTGACCGCTCTACCGGAGGGGTTCAAGCAAACGCTCGAAGAGCTCTACCGGCGAAACGAAGCATTGGCCTCCGTTTGGACCGGGGACAGCGGGCTCTACCGGCAGATCGAAGACGTTAGCCAGAAGCTCGCGCGGGCCGAGGCCAAAGTTGCAGGCATCGAGTCCGAGCTCCTTCGGCTCGCGGCCCGCGTCGAGGCTGTCGGGCTCGCCGATTCGGTCGGTGCCCTGCTCCGGCAGCATCGCGCAGACGCGCCCGACATCGGCATGTACCAGCGTTTCATTCGCATGCGTCAGGAGCAGATCGGCGACGTACAGCTTCAGCAGATCAAGCTTCGGGAGCAGCGCCAGGCGCTGGCCGACATCGATACTCTGGTCGGCAAGGTGATGGCGTCGGTCGACGAGCCAGTCTCTCCAGAGGCCCGCCAGAACGTCGAGCAGCTCCTTCGGCAGCTTTTCGAAACTCAGCGCAGGTACATGGACGCGCTCATCGACGACTACGAGACCTACTTCCAAAAGCTCGTCGACTTCGATGCGAGCCAGCACGAGCTCATCGATCGCACCAAGGACCTTCTCGACTTCATCGACGAGCGCATCCTTTGGGTCCCGAGTGGCAAAGCGGTGCAGCCGGAGCTCCTCTCCGACGGGCGCGATGCGATGACCTGGCTTTTGAGTCCGCAGTATTGGCCCCAGCTCGGCAGGGCTTGCCAAGAAGCCGCGACTGAGTTTTGGCCGGTCAATCTTCTCGTCTTGCTCCTGGTCATCGTTTTCGTTGCGTTTACGGGGAGAGCCAGGCGGCGGCTTCAGATTCTCGAGGAAACAGCGCGCAAACCCGACTGCGCAACCGTGTCGCCCACGATCGAAGCCTTCCTGATTACGCTCGCATTCGCACTCTGGTTACCCGCAGTCTTTGCCTATGTGGGTTGGCATGTCGGCGTGTCTCCCGTGGCAACCCAGTTCACTCGCAGTTTCGCACATGGGTTACTGGTTGCCTCCGCGTTTTGGGCGACCATTCGCTTGTGTAGGCAATTCGTCAGGCCGAACGGAATAGCCGGTGCACACTGCGCATGGTCCGCGGACGCCACGCAATCTCTGTGGCGAAACCTGCGCTGGTTTGCGGCCCTGACCGTGCCTGCGGTCTTCATCATTTTCGTTTTCGAAGCGCGCGGTGAGGAACTTTGGCGCGAGTCGGTCGGCCGCGTGGCGTTCTCCTTGTCGATGCTCGCCGTGGCTGCGTTCAACTATCTGGCACTGCGGCCCGACGGCCCGGTGACGACGGTGGTGACCGGACGCGACCCCATTCGCCCTTGGGTCTGGCGCATGCTCCAGATCTTCTCGGTGTTGCTGCCGTTCGGCCTCATCTTCGGAGCACTTTACGGCTTTTACTGGACGTCCCTCCAGCTTGCGATTCGCTTGCATCTATCTGCGGTTCTCGTCTTCCTCGTCGTATTCAGCATTCAGCTGTACGCCCGCTGGGCCTTGGTGTCCGAGCGCCGCGCCGCCGCCGAAGACGACGAGCTCTCGGACACGACCGCGAGGCCGACCCCGACAATGCAGGTCAGTCGCCTGATGATCGGCACCGGCGTTCTGATCGTCATTCTCGGACTGCTTGCCGTGTGGGCGGACCTCTTGCCAGCGACACGAATTCTCAATCAGGTCGAGCTTTGGAGTGTCACCCAGAAGATCACGGTCTCCGAGATCGACCCGTCCGGGGTCGAACACTTCTCCACCGAAGAGCGGCTGGTTGCGATCACGCTCGCGGAGCTGTTCCGATCCGTTTTCATCATCTTGCTGACCGTGGTTTTCATGCGTGCCGTTCCCGGCCTGCTCGAAGCCACCGTGTTCCGCGGCCTCGGCCACGGCGTGCGCTATGCCTATTCGACGATCGCGAAGTATGCTGTGGTCCTGGCGGGCCTGGCGCTCGCGTTCGATGCGATCGGGATTGGCTGGTCGAGCATTCAATGGCTGGTCGCGGCGATCGGCGTGGGCCTCGGCTTCGGCCTTCAGGAGATCTTCGCCAATTTCATTTCTGGGCTGATTATCTTGTTCGAGCGGCCGATTCGGGTGGGCGACGTCGTCAGCGTCGGCGACGTCAGCGGAACGGTTTCGAGGATCCGCACCCGTGCGACATGGATCACTGCGTTCGATCGCAAAGAGCTCCTCGTGCCCAACAAAGAGTTCGTCACGGGGCAACTGATCAACTGGACGCTGTCCGACGCGGTGCTGCGCCTCTCGATTCCGGTCGGCATTGCGTATGGCTCGGACACGAATCGAGCCATCGAGGTCCTCGAGCAGGTCGCCAAAGAGTCGTGGCGGGTTTTGGCAGACCCCCGCCCCCACGTTTTCTTCATCGCCTTTGGCGACAGCTCCCTTTCCTTCGAGCTCCGTGTTTTCGTGCGCAGCGCAGAGCAGCTGTTCGCCGCGCGGCACGATCTGCACATGGGCATCGACAAAGCGTTCCGCGAAGCCGGCATCGAAATCGCGTTCCCACAAAGGGACTTGCACCTGCGTTCCGTCCCCGCCGAGATGAAGCCGCCCCCGAGCCGCACCGACTGAGCCCCGGCGCGCGGCGTTCACTGCAGGTTGTAGTTGATCATCATCGATTGACCGCCTCGCCGGACCGAGAGCGTGAATTTGTCGGCCGTCCGCAAGGTCGTATAGGCGCCGAGCGCCGCATCTGGGTTGCTCAGCGACTGCCCGTTGATGCTCTCGAGGATATCCCCGTTTTGGATGCCGATTTTGGTCAGCAAGGTGTCCGGCCGAACGCCACGAATTTCCATGCCAATCGATTCCCCGTTTTCGATCTTGGGAGCGACTGCGGCGATGCCGATGATTTTGCCGGCGTTGTCGAGCACCTTGTTGAGCATCGATCGCGAGAGGTTGTAGTTGCTGTCGTTCACGCGGTCGATGCCCTCGGTCATTTCGCTCTCGCTCAGCCCGGCGTTGCGATCGGCCGTCGGGCCCCGCTTGTTTGGCGCCTTCTTCTTGGCCGCGGCCTTTTTCGCCGGTCGAAAGATCGGCTTCTTGGCCACCCCAGCAACTTGAAACATCGCGAGCCGGCACAGGCCGCCCTTGCTCTGAAGCACCACGGCATCGGACTCGATCGCACGAATCCAAGACCCTTCCACCTCGGTTCCACCGTAGTGAAGGCCCGCCTTCTTGTCGCTTCCGACGATGGCAGCGAGCGAGCGTTCGAGGTCGCCCGGGATCACGACTGTGCCGATGACGCGCATCTCTCCGGTGCAAAGTGTTTTGACGTCTTCAGCGGGCAGGTCCTCCATCGGCAGCCCGGAGTCCTCGCTCGGAACGCTCGACAGGTCGCCCAAGGCGGAATTGAAGATGTTTCGCCTCAGAATGATTCCGGGATCGCGTCTGCGTGGAGCACGCAAGGGTGCCCTTGCCTTCCTCGAAGGCGTCGGTCGGGCTTCAACCTCGTCGCTCAGCACCCGCTCTGCAAGCAAGGCGGTTGCCCCCTGCGCGCAAAAGAGTGCACAGACTGCGAGCGTCGAGAGCAGCAGCACGTTTCTCAGTCGATTGTTCGCGGCGGACGCCATCGGTCCCAGAGCTTAGCCTACAATCGTCGTGGTCAATCGGTTATAGTCCCGCGCCCCAATGGATTGGATTAAGCGATTTCTTACGCGCGTCGTTTTGGATTCGTGGCGCG
>CAMYMX010000172.1 GCA_947259605.1 uncultured Polyangiaceae bacterium
CCGGTCGTACATGTGAGCTTCTATGAAGCGGACGCGTATGCGCGTTGGACCGGCGTTCGTCTACCTACCGAGCAGGAGTGGGAGGTCGCGACCAGCGAGCCCGAGCCCGCGCCCCTCGGCGGTCGCGCAGCCAAGGTACATCCAACCAGTCCCAGCCCATATGGAGCCGCATGGCAGTGGACGAGCTCTAGCTATGCTGCCTATCCAGGCTATCGCCCCGCTGAAGGAGCGCTCGGGGAATACAACGGTAAGTTCATGTGCAACCAACAGGTGTTGCGAGGTAGCAGCTGCGCAACGCCCGCGGGCCATGCACGCCGAAGCTACCGAAATTTCTTTCCAGCCGATGCCCGCTGGCAGTTCAGCGGCATTCGGTTGGCCCGGGATGGTGGTTGAATCGATGATTGCATTTGAACCGTTAAGCACTGAAGAGCGCGTTCGCGTCGTCGACCTTCATCCAGACCTCGGTGACTTGCGGCAAGAATCGATCAACGGACTGCGCCATTTACAAAAGGCACTCCCCTGCAAGTACTTCTACGATGCATTGGGCGCACGGCTGTTCGAAGCGATCACCGAGCTGCCGGAGTACTACCCGACCCGGACCGAGCTCGGGATCATGAGCCACGCCGTTGATGACATGGCTGACTCGATCGGCGCGCACGCGACGCTGGTCGAATTCGGCTCTGGCGTCGGCCTCAAGACTCAAAAGCTCCTCGATGCGTTGATCGACCCGAGCGGCTGCGTGCTGATCGACATCAGCCGGGCCGCGCTCGAAGCATCGGCTCATCAGCTCGCGGGCCGATACCAGAACATGGAGGTGATTGGGGTCTGCGCGGACTATACCCAAGCCCTGCGCCTGCCACGCCCTCACCGTCCGAGCGCTCGAACGGTCGCGTTCTTCCCTGGAAGTACGATTGGCAATTTCACCCGCGACGAGGCCGTGCGCTTCCTCGGGCGCGTTGCTGAGCTCGTAGGCCAGGGCGGAGGCCTGCTGGTTGGCATCGACCGGAAGAAAGACACTAAGGTCATCGAGGGCGCCTACAATGACTCTCTTGGAGTCACCGCCGCATTCAATCTGAACATTCTGCGTAGGCTGAACCAAATCGGCGCCGACTTCGATCTGACCCAGTTCCGTCACCACGCTCCGTACGTCGAGCGCGAAGGCAGAATTGAAATGCGACTGGTCAGCGAGCGCGCTCAGACGGTTCGTATCGGCGACGCTCAGATCGCTTTCTCTACCGGCGAGTACATCGTCACCGAGCACTCGCACAAGTACGACCTCGACCAATTCGAGGGAATGGCGCAAGCGGCGGGTTTCCGGCTGACGAGGAAGTGGAGCGACGAACGCGACTGGTTCAGCGTCTGTCTGCTGGAGGTCGACTAGACTCAGCCGCGGGACGGCTCATCGGCTGGACAGCTTCTCGGCTAGGTCGAACTGCGCGGAGTAGACAATCGCGCTATGTCGAAAGCTGTCGTTGCCATCCGTGTAGGTCAGCTCGAAACGGAAGGTGCCGGGCGTCGCCGGTTCGCCCGAGGGCTCCCTGAACTTCGCAAGGTTGTCGATGACGAAGGGCCGATTCTTGCCGGGAGCGATCTCCAGCGAACCCAAGCGGCATTTGACCTCGTGGAACGGCTCGTAGTCCGTTTCCCAGGCATCTTCCTTTTTGCGCAGTCGGTAGAACGGGGTCCCGCAAACGGTCTTGAGCCAGATCGTGCGCTTCGAGTTGTTGTGGACACGAGCCTTCACGTCGTCCGAGCGATTGAGCACCGAAGGCCGCGTCTCGACCAGGATGTCGCGCGCTTCGGTTTGCACGACCGACCGGCATCCCTGCTTCGTCCAGCGATGACTCGACGGACATGCGCAGGGCATGCAGGACTTGCAGCGCTCCTTCGGCGGGCACTGCGGGCAGCCCACGTAGGTCCCACGCGACCCTTCACAAAGCGCTTGAACGCTTCGGCCGTGGCGAAACAGCTCCGGCGGCTCGCTCGTCAGAACGCAGGCGCCTTTGAAGCATTTTCCGAACGGCGTCTCGCACTGGAAGTCGCAGGTTGCGAGCTCATATTGGCCGCGGCACTCGGCGAGCTGCTTCTGGTAGTCCAGCAGGTGTTTTTCGTTGACTGCGACGCCGCATCGGCAGCCCTGTGACGTACAGCTAGTTTCGACGACCCCACACCCTTCGCCCTCTTCGCAGGCCCGATGGGCAGCTGCGACCTCGATACGCTCGATGCGTGGCTTCGTCTCCTCGCAGCCTGCGAGCAAGACACAAACCATCGCGACCCAACACAACGAACCTCGCTCCCCCATGAGATGGGTCCTACCCAAGCTGGAGCCTCCTGGCAAGAACGGTGCCTTTGGCCTCGCCGATCAGCGAGCCTGAAGCCGAGCGATTCGCTCTTCCAAGGGGGGATGGGTCGCCATGAACTTGAGCATCCCTTCACCGCGGATGCCAAATGCGGTTAGGGCGTCAGGAAGCTGGGACGGCGCATCCCGCATGGACTTGAGCCGATTGAGTGCCGAAGCCATTGCGGCGGAGCTCTCGAGATCGGCCCCTCCGGCGTCTGCCCGGAACTCACGACGGCGCGAAAACCAGGCGACGATGATGCTTGCCAGGACGCCGAACGCCATTTGAAGCCCGATGTAAATGAAGAAGCGGCCGCGCTCGAATTGGCTAGCGATGATTCGCGCAATGAAGAGGACGAAGGTGTTGAGCACACCTTGGATGAGTGTCAGCGTCACCATGTCACCGTTGGCTACGTGGGAAATCTCGTGGCCGAGAACCGCTTCGACCTCGTCCTTGTTCATCAGTCGCAAGAGGCCCGTGCTAACCGCCACGAGGGCATTGTTGCGAAACATGCCCGTTGCAAAAGCGTTGGGATCTGGCGAATCGAAGATCGCGACCTCGGGCATGCCGATTCCGGCCTGCTCCGCTTGGCGCTGAACCGTGCTGTGCAGCCACCGCTCGATGTCGTTTGACGGCTTCTCGATGACATGGGCGCCGGTGGACTTTTTCGCGACCCACTTGGAAATCGCCAGGGAGAAAATCGAGCCGCCAAAGCCAAAGAGAGCGCACCAAATCAGCATGGCGACGTAGGGCGCGTCCGGGGGGATGACCCCAAGGGCGGTGAGCACCGACATCGCGATGGCCGCCATGAAAAGGACGGCGAGGTTTGTACCCAGAAACAGCAGAATTCTCAGCATGCACGTACTCCTAAGCTTGAATCTTAAGGCTCCTCGATCCGTCCGACAACCACCGTTCGGACGGTTTTCTCATTCCGTTCGATTTCGCTAATCCGCGTTTAGATCTTGGCGGAGCGCCTCTCGCTGGGGCCCGGATAGCTCGGTTTCCACTTCGATTCCAGGCATTCCAATGCCGATGGCGGTGGGCGCCTCCCCGCCGATGCCAAACGAAAGGTACTGGACCGAAGAGAGACGATCGTCGCCCACCTGGCGCGGGTCCCAAGTTGGCCGCCGCAGCTCCCCGTCCGGGGTCTTGGCGTAGATGTGGTCGTTGAGGCCGAGCCAGGCCCGGAGCTTCCCGGCCCGCTCCGTCTCGTCGTCGATGCCGACCAGGAGCGTGCAGCCAACCGTTCCCCTCGGATGAATCAGCTCGTTGTACGTGTCGAGCTCGTGCTGGATGTCGTCCTCTTTGACGATACGCTCGATGCGCATCATTTCTTGAATCTGGTAACGCACCGTTTCGCGGTTTTCGAAGAGGAACGTGAAGTGTTCGCCGACGAGGATTCGACGGACCGATTTGGCACGCAATGCCGAAGCGCGAATCTCATCGCGGTGTTCGCCATAGGTCACGTAGTCGAGTAGCTCTGATCGATCGATCGGCTTCACTCCGAGCCTCCTTCAGCCTGGTTCCCGGAGGGTAACGCCTTGGGGGCATCGAAGCCATCGTCGCGATAGGCGCGTGCGAGAATCGACATGGGATGCATGGGTTTCACCCCTGCATGCTGCTGGAACTGAATCGCCGCCAGGGGGCAATCGGTTGCCCAGATCTCCGAATCGGTGGCTTTCATTTCGTTGAAAGCCTTCTGCCCGACACGAATCGAGTACTCGAACCCTTCGACGGTCATCGCGTGCGTACCGTCGTGCCCGCAGCATTCCATCACGGTTGTCGGAGTGACCCCCGGAATCTTGCGAAGCAAATCGCGCCCCTTGAAGCCGACGCCCTGTGTCCGCAGATGGCAGGGCGCGTGATAGGCGACCTTGTGCCCAGGTGAGCTCTTGAAATCGGTGTTGAACCGTTCTTCTTTGCGAAGCGACCAGAGGTACTCGCTCGGATCCGCTACCGCATCGGCTAGCTTCCTTGCGCGTTCGCGGTCTTCGCCCTCGAGCAGCTCCGGGTACTCGCGCCGAAGCATCATTGAGCAGGTCGGGTTGAGCGCGATCACTTTTGCGCCGGCTTCTACGTAGGGCATCAGCACGTTCAGATTCTGGTGGGCCTTCGTTCGCAGAAGCTCGAGGTTTCCGCCTTCCCACGCGGGCATCCCGCAGCATTCGAGGCCCTTCGCACAGCGAATGTCGACGCTGTTTTTCTCGAGCACCTCCACGGTGTCCATTCCGATCTGCGGCTCGTTGCCCTGGACGTAGCAGGTTTGAAAAAGCACAGCTTCGCCCCCAACCCCCTTGTCCATCAAGCCTGCGCCATTCGCCCACGACTCGAAGGTCGTCTGTGCGAAGTCGGGGAGGAGCTTGCGTCGATCGATGCCGACCAGCTTCTCCATGAACCAGCGATGGATGCCGACCCGGTTCATGACGTTGGCCACGCCGAAGCTCGCGCGCGCCATGCTGCTTGCGCGATCCGGGTCTTCCAGAAGCTTGAGCCGCAGCTTGTGCGGCTGCTCGTGTTTACGGTGCCGAATGGCGTCGTAGCGATGCACCAGCTTTGGAAAGTCTACCTGGAACTCGTGCCCGTCACGTGGCGTGTACGGGCACTGCACCTCACAGAGCTTGCATTGAAAGCACGCGTCCATGACGCGCTTCGTATCGAGTGGCGTCAGTTTGCGAACGTCGCCGTCGTGCTGCTCGTCGATCGCCGAGAACAAGGTTGGAAACGAATCACAGTACTTGAAGCACATGCGGCAGCCATGGCAGACCTCGAAGACGCGCTCGATTTCTTTGCCGAGCGCGTCTTCATTCCAGTATTTCTCTTCACTGGGGTCGTAGCTCAGCCCATCGGTGGGCTGGTAGGAGATCTGCCTATGGGCTTCGTTGCTCACTCGCGTCTGTAGCCCCGGCTAAGAGATGTCGTTGAGAAGCGACTGGAACCGGCCCGCGTGGGACTTCTCGGCCTTAGCCAAGGTTTCGAACCAGTCGGCGATCTCGCCGAAGCCCTCTTCACGCGCCGTCTTGGCGAAGCCGGGGTACATGTCGGTGTACTCGTGTGTCTCGCCAGCGACGGCGGCTGCGAGGTTGAGCGCGGTGTCGCCGATCGGCAGACCGGTAGCCGGATCGCCGACCTTCTTGAGATAGTCGAGATGACCGTGCGCGTGGCCGGTCTCGCCCTCGGCGGTCTCGCGGAAGTTACCGGCAACCTCGGGGTACCCTTCGACGTCCGCAACCTTTGCAAAGTAGAGGTAGCGTCGGTTGGCCTGGGACTCACCCGCAAATGCGGCTGCGAGATTTTCGTGGGTCTTACTGCCCTTGAGCTCTGACATGGCTTCTTTTTCCTCCGATGTGATGCTTACTTCCGACTTCATAGGGCGCCCTCGGCGCCAGTCGAGAGAAGAAGTTATCCCGGTCTTTTCGGCGCTCGTCAACGAGATGTCGCCGACGAAGCGCCGTTGATGAACGGCATATCGTTGCCAGCTCCAATTTCGAGCCTTTGGGTGCTAGGTTCCGCTCGTGGACCGGACGGGGCCGACGGTGCTCGATGTCCTTTCGGGGGACGCTGCAACCCTGCTGCAGCGGGGCCTCTCGGAGGCCTGGGAGGCGTATGAGAGCCAGCGTGCGGCCGGTGCTTCCCCGTTTACGGCGGCCGTTCTCGTGGCGTCGCAGGTCGATCGGCTCGGCTTCGCATTCGCGGTGGGCTACCCAGCCGCCCTCGAGCAGATGATCGAAGGGGTCCGCCTTCCCTCTGCGCTTTGCGTTACCGAAGCCAAGGGGAACGGCCCGCGCGCCATCGAGTGCACGCTAACGCCGAAGGGCGCCGGCTATGAGCTCGATGGCACGAAGACTTTCGTGACGTTTGGGAGCCACGCCGAGACCCTCATCATCGTCGCCCGGCTAGGTCAAAAGCCCGACGGTCGGCCCGACCTCGCCGTGGTTGCGATTCCCGCGAACCGCAGGGGCGTCGTCCTTCAGGAGCTTCCTGAAACACCCTTTGTTCCCGAAGTCCCTCACACGAGCGTCCGGCTCGAAGGGGTCGAGGTGCTCCAAGGCGAGCGGCTGCCGGGTGACGGATATCTCAACTACGTGAAGCCGTTTCGGACCATCGAGGATATCCACGTAATGGGAGCCACCGTCGGCTATCTACTCGGATTGGCTCGCCGGACCCGATGGTCGGCGACCTTGATTGCAGAGCTCGGCGCAAATCTGATGGCGCTGGAGGGCCTTCGGCAAGGACCACCGCTCGACCCACGCGTACACATTGCTCTCCACGGGGTCTATCAGCGCGTGACGGAGCTCGTCAGCTGCGAGGATTTCGCGAAGCTCTTAAACGCGGCGCCCGATGACGAACGAAAACGCTGGGAGCGCGACAAGGCGCTCCTCAAAGTCGCCTCCAAGGCGCGCGAGGCGCGGTTCGAGAAGGCGACGATGGACCTTCACCGCCCCCGCACCACTGCTTAGGCGGCGTCGGCGCCTTCTTGGATGGGCGCATATCCGCCCGCGCTCCGGTACGCGTAGGAACCCGCACCGTAGCGATAACCCTTGATCCTCAGGTCGGCGTCGTTCAGGACCGCGCCGAGCAGTCGTGCAGAAACACTGTTCAGCTGCTTCCGAGCCCCCAAGACCGCGTGCAGGGTGCTGGTGCCGGCTCGAACGACGAGCAGCACGCCGTCGACCTGCGGCGCTAGAATTGCCGCGTCGGTCACGGCGCCCATGGGTGGACTATCGAAAAGGACATAGTCGAAGTGCTGCAAGAGCTCTTCTTTGGTGCGGCCAAAGGCAGCGGAGTGAAGGAGCTCCGATGGGTTGGGCGGGATGGGCCCGGAGGTCAGCACACTCAGCCCGTCGATCTTCGTCT
>CAMYMX010000173.1 GCA_947259605.1 uncultured Polyangiaceae bacterium
AGGGGCGCGGAAAAAACCCGTCATGGGGTGGAGTCGACGTAACGAGTGACAATCGGCAAGACAGCAACCACCCCCGATTGGCGCGAGTTCCGAGGCTCGGCTTGCGTGGTCCAGGCCCCCATGTGCTTCCGACCACATCTGCAAGCCGCCCCGTTCGACGCAGCCCCGTGTCGCGCCTTTTTCCGCGCCCCGGTCGCCCCGCTAGTCCCCCGCGTAGACAAAGTCCTTGAAGCTCACCCGGTAAAAGAGCGAGTACATCAGGGGCACGAAGCCGAGGGTCAGCATGGTGGAGAAGAGCAGGCCGGCCATGATGGCGATCGCCATGGGCTGGAACATTTCTTCGCCGCCCACGTAGAGCGGAATCAAGCTGCTGATCGTCGTCGCGGTGGTCAGCATGATCGGGCGAAAGCGCTGCTGAGCGGCCTGGATGACGGCTTGCGGTGGGCTGAGCCCGTTCTCGGTCATTTCGATGTCGATGCGGTCGATCAGGACGATGCCGTTGTTGATGACGATGCCCGCGAGGGAGACGATGCCCAGGAGGGTCATGAAGCCGAAGTACCCTCCCGGCAGGCCTGACCAATGCACCGCGAGCAGGCCGATCGCGACCCCGACGAGCGCAAAGAGGATTGTCGCGAGGACGATCGCAGGCTTCCGAAGTGAGTTGAACTGCCAGACCAGCAGCATGAGAATCACCATGCCGGCAATCGGGAGCTTCGCCGCGATCGACGCGTTGGCGTCGCCCGAGCCTTCGACCTCTCCGCCGAGCTCGTAGCGGTAACCGATGCCCCAGGTCTGCTCTTGTTCTTCGAGCCAGGGCGTGAGCTCCGCAATGACGTCGAAGGGCGTCACGCCAGCCACGGTGTCGCTATCGACGGTCACCGTGGGGTAGAGGTCGCGCCGCAAGATCTCGGACGACTCCCACTCGAGCTCGCCGCTCGCGACCTGGGTCAGCGGAACGGAGCTGCCGTCTTGCGCGAAGACGCTCAGGGTCGCCAGGCGGTCGATGTTGCGGCGGCCCTCCGCGACCGAACGCAAGACCACGGGAATGGTCTTGTCGTCTTCGCGGTAGCGGGTGGTTTCGTAGCCGCTCAAGAACGTTTGAAGAGACGTCGCGACATCTTCGTTGGTGATGCCGGCGCGACGCGCGCGGTCGCCGCTCACCTCGATGAGCAGCTTTTTGACCTTCGGACCCCAGTCGTCGCCGACATTGCGAGTGTCCGGGCGGTCATTGAGCCACTGCTTCACCTGGTCGGCGATCTCGAAGACCTTGTCGGGATCCTTCCCGGAGATACGGACCTCGATCGGCTTTCGCACCGGCGGGCCGTTGCCGAGCGGCCGTATGTGTGGGCGAAGATCTGGATATCGCTCGGTCATGTGGTGCTCGAGCTTCTTCATCACCTCGGGGACGACTTCCGCGGTCGAGGTGTGAAACATGGTTTCCGAGTAGCGAGGCCTGGGGGCGTCCGGGTTGTAGGTGAGCGTGAAGCGCGGTGGGCTCGTGCTGATGAACGAGGCCCAGTGGGTGACGCCTTCGTTGTTTTCGTCGGCGCTGAGCTCGCCCTCGATGAACGAGTCCATGTCCTCGATCATGGCCTCGGTTGCTCCAATCGAGGTGCCCGGGGGGAAGGTGAGCTCTGCGACGAAGAAATTGCTGGCCTGCTGCGGAAAGAAGAGCGCCGGGACCAGCGGGAAGAGCTTCATGCCTCCGTAGAAACCAAGCGCCGCGATCGCAATGCTGAGAACGGGATGGCGGAGGACCGCGAGGATGTTCCGACGGTAGAAGCGGTAGAAGCCCGAGTCGAACGGCTCTTCGATCGGCTTAGGCTTGAGGAACTTGACGCAGAGGACCGGAATCATCGTGAGGGCGAGCACCCAGGAGATCAGCAGGGTGATCGTCACCACGGAGAAGAGTACGCCTGTGTATTCACCGACGGCGGATTCGGCGAGGCGGATCGGCAGGAACGCGGCCGCGGTCGTCAGCGATGCGATCAAGAGCGGAACCCTCAGCTCCTTGGCGGCGGCGAGCGCGGCGGGAACGCCTTTTTCGCCCTCGGCCATGCGCACCATGATCGACTCCGAGACGACGATCGCGTTATCGACGAGCAGGCCGAGCGCGATGATCAGGCCGGCGAGGGACATTTGATCGAGCTGGATGCCGAAGAGGCTCATCGCCCACATCGCGATAATCATCGTGGCGGGCACCAGCGTTGCAACGACGAAGCCGGTTCGGAGGCCCAGGGTGAGCAGCATGATGACCAGGACGATGACCACCGCCTGCAAGACGCTGTCGACGAAATCGTCGACCTTCTTTTGGACGATGGTGGGCTGGAAATACGTCTTGTAGAAGTCGACGCCGTGCGGGTACTGCTCTTGGATGAACTGGAAGAACCCCTCGAGCCGTTCTCCGAGCTGAATCAGGTTGCCTCCCTCGGCCATGGAGATCGCGAGCGTCAGGCCGGGGTGTCCGTCGATGCGTACGAGCCCTTCGGGCGGGTCAACGTAGCCGCGGTAGATGTCGACGATGTCTTCGAGGTAGACAAGCTCGTCGTTCTTCGGGAGACGAATGACGGTTCGTCTGAGCTCGGTCACCGAAGAGAAGTTTCCGCTCGGCTCGAGGGCGATCGACTCCTGTTCGACGTCGATTTCGCCTCCGGGCTGGATGATGTTTCGCTGCTGCAGGCTGTCCTTCAGGAACTTGGGCGTCATCCCGAGCTGGCTCAGGACGGCGTTGTTGTACTCGACAAAGAGGCGCTCCTCCTGTGCGCCGAGAATGTCGACTTTCGCCACCGATTCCACGCGCAAGAGCTCGTCGCGGAGGTCGTCGGCGATGTCTTTGAGCTCCATGTACGAAAACCCATCGCCGGTCATACTGAACATGATTGGATAGACGTCGCCGAACTCGTCGTTGACGTTCGGCCCAATGATGCCCTCCGGCAAGCTGGGCGCGACGGCGTCCACTTTGCGTCTGAGATCGTCCCAGATGGGGCGCATCTCCTTGAACTCCTCGCGGATGTTCACGTAGATCACCGAAACACCAGTCCGGCTTTCACTGCTGACGAAGTCGAGCTCCGGGATCTCTTGGACGGCCTTTTCGATCGGGTCGGTGATGAGCTGCTCGACGCGCGCCGGGCTGGCCCCCGGGAAGTTGGTCGTGATCATCGCGGTTCGGATGATGAAGCCTGGGTCCATTTGGCGGGGCGCATCGAAGTAGGCCCCTATCCCGGCGAAGATGAGAACGACGATTAGCGTGCCGGTGACCGTGCGCCGCTGCAGTGCGAACTCGGTGAGGCTCATGGCGTCTCGGGTGCGTTGACCGCCGCCTGCTCGTTTTGAACAGAGGACGCTACGTTTTCAGGCTCCGACCCAGGCTTCGGGGGAAGTCGAACTTGCAGGCCGTCGTAGATGCGGCTGACGCCGGCAGTGACCACCAGGTCGCCGGGCTCGACGCCGGAGTTGATCTCGACGCCGGTGGAGAGCAGTTGACCGACCTCGACGGCGCTCCGATGCACGATGCCGAGCGCGGGGTCGTCCGTTTGTTCGACCTTGAACACGAAGCGGCCGCTGCGATCTTCGCCGAGCGCGCTCGTCGGGAGCGCGTATTTGGGGCCGTCCGTCGCATCGGCCAAGACGAAGGTCACGTCGGCCGCCATTCCGGCTCGAACCAGGTTTTGCCCTTCAGTCAGCCGGACGATGACCGGAAACGTCGTCGCACCGGCGACGCTCGCCACTCCAACTTCGGTAACCGTTCCTTCGAGCTCCCTGCCGTCGAGCGAATCGAAGCGGGCGCGTGCTTTGGCGCCCTTCTCGATGCTACGAATGATCGATGCCGGGACAGCGACTCTGACTTCGATCTGCTCGCCCGCAAGCAGCGTGGCGACAAGCATTCCAGCTTGAACGTATTCATTGACCTCGATGTCCACCGTCGCGATCGTTCCGGGCTCCGGCGCCTTCAAATGCGTGTAGCCGAGCTGTCGCTGGCGAAGGCGAATTTGCTGGTTGGCCGATTTGAGGCCCGCGCGCGCGGATTCGTAGGCGGTGCGGTCGGCGTCGAGATCTTGTTTCGAGGCGTTCTGGTTTTCGTACAGCGCACGAGTTCGCTCGTAGGTCGCTTTGGCGTTGCGCTCCTGCGCGCGAGCCTGCGCCGCGGAGGCCTGTGCGTTCTGAAGCTGCAGCGCGAAATCGGCCGGGTCCATTCGCGCGATCGTTTCGCCCTTCTTCACGACGTCGCCGACGTTGATCGGCACACTCAGGACCTGGCCCGAAACCTGGAAGCTGAGCCTGCTCTCCTGCCCGGCCTTTGCGACGCCGGAGTACGTGCGCTGCGTCGCCGCGTCGCTTCCTTCGACCACGACGTATCGAACGGGCCGGATGATCTCCGGCTCGTCGACCACATCTTCGCACCCGAGCAGTGCAAAGGTGGCGGTCAGCGCGAGAAGGGTTGCTGTACTTACCATCAGTTCTGCTCCCGGGGATTGGTTCGCGTGGGTTCGACCGCCGGCTGTTCGGCGCGGCTCTGTCGCTTTCGTACGGCAGCGAAGGCGTCGAGGCGCTCGATGAAATCGTCGCGCTCCTCTTCGGAACCTTCCAGAGAAAACGCACCGGAAGCACGCTGGACCCGAAGCGCATCGATCAAAAAGTCGTAAAGGGCGTTGGCCGCCGCGAGGGCTGCGCCGAGGGCCTGGTTCTGCGCGTCGACGAGCTGAATGATGTCCGCTGCGCCCCGCTGATAGAGGTCGGTGACCAATTCCAGGTTGCGGGCCGAGGCCTCGGCTGCGTCTCGGGTGAGGGCGATGTTGGCGTACGAGAAGCCGGCTTGGTGGAGCGCGGATCGCACGTCTTGTTCGAGGCGTTGAGCGATGACGGCGCGGTCGGTTTGCAGCCGGTCGATTTCGCGAAAGGTTCGGCGAATGCGCGCGTAGTTCGAGGTGCCGTCGAAGAGTGTCAGCGAGGCGGTGGCGCCAACGTTCCAGGTGAAGGTTTGGCGGCCTGGGATCGGGATCATTGATTCGCCTGCTTGGCTTTCCGCGGGATTGGCGCCGACGCCGCCAGCGTAGGGAATATGGGTGAAGCCGCCGACCACGGCGATGTCGGGAATGCCGAGCTGGCGGCGCTCGCCTTTGAGCAGCTCGTCCCTCGAGCTGATCGTGGCGTCGATGCTGCGGATTTCGGGCGAGTTCAGGATCGCCTCTTTGGCCATGAACTCCCGAAAGACTTTGAACGACCAGGCATCCTGAAGGTACTTCACCAGGCGCTGGTCGCTTCCTGGTGTGACCGCGCGAACGTCCTCGGGCGGCGGGACCCGAAACGGAGCCTCGAGCTGCCGGTTCAGAATCCGATTGAGCTGGATCTCCGCTTGATTGCGCAGGGCGCTCGCGCCGATGACCGCCGAGCGGCTTTCGGCGATTTGGGTCTGCCAGCGGAAGACCTCCTCGCGCCCCGCGACACCAATGGCGTTTCGGGTTTCGGCAAGCGCGAGGTTCTTTCGGGTGAGCCGAAGGTTGTCACGGTTCACGCCCTCATTGTTCTTGGCGCGGAGCACGTCGAGGTAGGCCACGCCGGCCTCGAGCATCGTATCGAGGCGCGCGGCCATGTAGTCCTGCTCGGTGGCCAAATACGTGTCGCGACGAAACCGCAGATCGGCATGCGCGCCGGGCGAGTAGAGCAGCTGGGAGCCGCTGATACCCCAGGTGAACTGCCGCTGTGCCTGACCAAAAGCGTTCGACACGTCCGGATCGTTGATCAAGAAATCCCCGTCGGCGCCGGCCTGCGGCAAAAAGTTGCCGCGTGCGACCTTGATGCCTTCGTATCGTGCGTCGATTTCGAGGCCTTGCGCCATGAGGTCGAGGTTCGCGCGGACGGCATCGCGCATCGCGATTTCGAGCGTGATGAGCGGGCCGCGGGTCCCGGACTGGTCGTTGATGAGCCGTGCCTCCGCCATCACCTCGAAACGCGGCCAGGTTCCGATCGACCTCGCCGTTGCCATGTTGATGACCAAGACGGGGCGCTGTTCGAACGAAACCGGCAGCGAGCCCGCGGGCTCGCCCATCTGGATGCGCTGGACGAAGAGCGCGGCGCGACGCATGCGGCGGGTCTCGTCTTCGTCCGTCTCCATCGTCGCCAACGCGCCTCGTTCGACCCAATGCACGCCGCCGCCCGCATACGAAGGCAAGTCTTGCGCGTTGATGCCGTCGATGAGGCGCTGCATCTCTTCGTCGCTCCACTTGAAGATGGGACCGATGTAGATGGCTTCGGTGTCTTCCGGAATGGCGGCGAGGGTGGTTTCCGCACCCCCGTCGGCGACGACCAAGCTGGTTTGAACCCCGAGGCGCTGGCTCGCGATTTGTATGGGCCGCTCTGGGGAATCGAGGTGTTGGACGACCTCTTCGCCGACGATCAGCGCCATGCGATCGAAGCGTATGATGTCGCGCAGCTGATTGATGTTTCGCTCGAAGTTCAGGAGGCCGGCGATGTACGAGAGGTTTCGTCGGCCGCTACGGTTGCCGTCCCGGGGGAGGCCCTGGAGCTCGGGCGCCGCGTAAGGGATGAGAACGGGTTTGCTCAGCTTCGCGATTCGCCCCGCTGCCACCCCCGTCATCGGGCCCGACACGATGATCATGTCTACGTTGCGATCTGCGAGTCCCTCTTTGAGCGCGGCCTCTGCCGCTTCGAGCGTCCAGTTGGTCTTGGTCTTGGGCTCGACGAAGGTGACGGAGGCGTCTTCCTTCATGAGCTCGAGGATTTCGCCCTTGAGCAAGCCTTGCCGCTCGGCGAACAATTGAGACTCGCCGTCGGCGATCATCATGATACGGAACGTCGGCCTCGCGCTTCTTTGCGCTTCGGCCGATGCGCCGAACGCAAGAGGAAGAGCAGCTGTGAGGACCAGCAGTGAGCGCAGCCCGGATCTCGTCATGACCACCTCGTCCGGGGGGTTCCGGAAGGGGTAGCCTAGAGCCCAAGTCTCGAGATGTCTACGGGGCCAAAACGGTCCGAGCTTCGCGTGTTTCGGCGGCCATGACGAATGCGTTGAGCCGTTGCGCGAAGTCTTGCTGCGCTTTGGGCGTGTCGAGGTTTCGGAAGTGACCGGCCTCGCGATTCACGAAGAGTGATGCGACGACGTAGTCATAGACGGCATTCGCGGCGCCCAGGTCGGCCAC